>NZ_JASPEP010000021.1:0-51866 GCF_031292835.1 Actinomyces stomatis | reverse complement strand
AGCGGCCCGGGCCGGCTGGGCCGTGTGCGAGTCGGCCGGCGGACGTGTCTGCGGTGAGGTCACTGCACCCTCCTTTCGAAACGTCGTCGGGGCTGCCGGGACTGCGGGGCCGACCCGAGGGCCGGTGTCGTTGCAACACCGGGACCGCTGGGCGCCGTCGCCGGATCATCCAACGGCGCCCAGCGGTCCCGGCGAGTCCTCTCAGGCGCTGACCGCGCTCAGGCGCGAGACGGCCGGGCCGTGGCCGCCGGCGGCGACCTCGGTGAACATCCGCCGCTCGGCATACTCGCCCTTCTTGCCGATGTTGAACGAGCGCACCGGCCGGAAGTAGCCCATGACGCGGGTCCACACCTCGCACTCGACCGGTTCGGCCTCCAGGTGGAGCTCGGCGCACTTGTCGCAGGTGAGGTGCTCGCCCACGAGGTATCCGTGGACCGGGCAGATGGAGAAGGTCGGCGTGATGGTGATGTAGGGCGTGCGGAAGGCGGTCAGGGAGCGGCGCACGAGCTCCTTGCAGGCGGCGGCCGAGGAGATGCGCTCGTTCATGTACAGGTGCAGGACGGTGCCTCCGGTGTACTTGGTCTGGAGCTCCTCCTGCATCTCCTGGGCCTCGAAGGGGTCGTCGGTGTAGCCCACGGGGACCTGGGAGGAGTTCGTGTAGTAGGGGTTGGTCTCCGTACCGGCCTGGAGGATGCCGGGGTAGCGCTTGCGGTCCTCCTTGGCGAAGCGGTAGGTGGTGCCCTCGGCCGGCGTGGCCTCGAGGTTGTAGAGGTGGCCGGTGGCCTCCTGGAACTCGACCATCTTGTCTCGCACGTGGTCCAGGAGACGCACGCACATAGCGTGGCCGCGCGGGTCGGTCAGGTCGTAGGCGTCGTGGGTGAAGTTGCGGACCATCTCGTTCATGCCGTTGACGCCCAGGGTGGAGAAGTGGTTGTCCAGGGTGCCCAGGTACCGCTTGGTGAAGGGGAACAGGCCGGCGTCGATGTGGTGCTGGATGACGGTGCGCTTGAGCTCGAGGGTGTCGCGGCCGATCTCGAGCAGCTCGTCGAGCCGGGCGGTCAGGGCGGCCTCGTCGTCGGCGTAGAGGTAGCCGAGCCGGGCCATGTTGATGGTGACGACGCCGACCGAGCCGGTCTGCTCAGCCGAGCCGAACAGGCCGTTGCCGCGCTTGAGCAGCTCGCGCAGGTCGAGCTGGAGGCGGCAGCACATGGAGCGGATCATGCCGGGGTCGAGCTCAGAGTTGATGAAGTTCTGGAAGTAGGGCAGGCCGTACTTCGCGGTCATGGTGAACAGCAGCTCGGTGTTGGGAGCGCCCCAGTCGAAATCCCGGGTGATGTTGTAGGTGGGGATGGGGAAGGTGAAGACCCGCCCCTCGGCGTCGCCCTCGGTCATGACCTCCATGAAGGCGCGGTTGATGAGGTCCATCTCCGCCTGGAGGTCGCCGTAGGCGAAGTCGCAGACGTCGTCGCCGATGAGGGGGTGCTCGTCGGCCAGGTCCGCGGGGCAGGTCCAGTCGAAGGTGAGGTTGGTGAAGGGCGTCTGAGTGCCCCAGCGCGAGGGGACGTTGAGGTTGAAAATGAGCTCCTGCATGCACTGCTTGACCTGGGCGTAGGTCATGTCGTCCAGGCGGACGAAGGGCGCCATGTAGGTGTCGAAGGAGGAGAATGCCTGGGCGCCGGCCCACTCGTTCTGCAGGGTGCCCAGGAAGTTGACGATCTGCCCGACGGCGGAGGAGAAGTGCTTGGCGGGGCCGGCGGCGATGGCTCCGGGGACGCCGTTGAAGCCCTGCTGAAGGAGGTCCTTGAGGGACCAGCCGGCGCAGTAGCCGGCGAACATGTCCAGGTCGTGGATGTGGAGGTCCGCGTTGCGGTGGGCCTGGCCGGCGGCGGCCGGGTAGACCTGGCTGAGCCAGTAGTTGGCGACGACCTTGCCGGAGGTGTTGAGCATCATCCCGCCCAGCGAGTAGCCCTGATTGGCGTTGGCGTTGACGCGCCAGTCGGAGCGGTCCAGGTACTCGGTGATGGTGGCGATGGCGTCCACGGTGGGGCGCTCGCCGCGGGCAACGGCCGAGTCGGCCGAGCCAGGGGCCACGAGGCGCGAGTCGGCGGCGGGCGCCGGCGTGGAAGCGGGGGTGGCGACCGGAGTCGAGGCCGGGCCGTCGACGGGGCTCGGGGTGGCAGTGTCGGTGGGGGCGGGGTGGTTCTCGAGCACGGGTCTCTCCGATGGTCCTTCTCGTTCCTGTTCGCGGCCCTGTCGAGCGTGGATGGGGCCGGTTCTTCCCGGCGCCGCCAGCGACTGCGCACTACCTGCTGAGAGCGGGTCGGTCGGCGGCACCGGTGCCGACCCTACGCCCGCATGCACCGCAGGAGCCGCATTGAGCCACATCATCTTGTGTCTTGATTGTATCTGGACCACAACATCTTGCGATAGAGGTAAGGACTTTTGTCCTGATAGGCAACACCTTCTAGCGCGATCCCGCGGATGCCGTCGAAGCTGGAACGCGAGCCGACAGGGCCACTCGGAGAGCACATATGAGGCCCAGATCACTCCTGCCCGGCGTGTTGGGGCGGCACCATCCACGACGGCACGTCAGATCCACACCACCTTTACGATGGCTGTTATGGACGCCACCGCGAGCCGCCACGTGAACGGAGAGCTCTACTACGAGCACCGGGGCGAGGCTCGCGGCCTCCGGGCCGGCCAGTACGTTTACGGGATCGGCTCCTACCACTACAACTGGCACCCGGCCCTGGAGGTCCTCGTCGTCGTCACCGGCGGGATGGAACTGTGCGCGGACGGCCGGGTGGAGCGCTGCGAGCCCGGCGACGTCATGGTCATCAACTCCAATGACGGGCACGCCACCCTTGCCACGCAGCCACACACAACCGTGCTACTGCTGCATATCGACGCCGGATACCTGGCCGGCTTCACGCAGGACGGCTCCGTCCCCCGTTTCAGCTGCCGCTCCGCCGGGAGCACTCGCGACCAGCCCGGCTTCGCGCGACTGCGTACGCTGCTGGCACGAATGATGCTCGCCAGCGACCGCCCCGGACCCGGAGGTAAGGCCACCTGGGAGTCCAGGCTGCTGAGCGTTGTCGCCACCCTCTTCGACCGCTTCCCACCAGAGCCCTCCCGGGAGCCGGCCACCGACCTGCCCACCGCCATCGAGAGACACCAGGCCCTGCGCCGCGCGGTGGCCTACGTGGACCAAAGCTTCCGCGAGCGCATCACGCTCGAACTGCTCGCCCAGCACTCGGGCTTCAGCCCGGGCTACCTCTCCCAGCTCTTCCCTCAGCACGTGGGCATGACCTTCTCCGAGTACCTCACGCGCGTACGGCTGCGCCAGGCCACGCGCGAGCTGGGCGAGACCGACCACCTCATCGCCGAGGTCGCCCTCCACAACGGATTTCCAGACGTCAAGGCCTTCAACACGGCGTTCCGACGTACCTTCGGACGCACGCCGTCGACTTACCGACGGCTGCTCACCGAGGACACGCGCGAGGCTGACTCGGTCTTCCACCGGAGCTACATCTCGCGCACGAACGCCGAGGTCACGCAGATCCTGCGCCACTGGGCGAGCCTGCCCTCCGTGGCCGACGATGCGAACGAGGGACCCTGCGAGACTGCGTCGCGCCTGGCCCGACTGTCCCCCATGGACGAGGCCCTTGAACTGGCCCGCACCCTGTCGGCGCACCTGGAGGAGCTCGCCGGCCAGACCCAGTAGCAGCGGTCACCTTCCGAGCACCAGCGGCGCGGTTCCCAGCCGGGTGAATCTGTAGGTCGACGACGCACGCCCAGCTTCCCGACGGCTCCCCCGGCACGCACGCCACGCACCATGACGCGCGCCGCGCCGCGAAACGGGATGGGCGAATCCTCAGGTCTTGCCGGCCGCCGGAAACGTCGTCGAACCCGGGCAGCCAGCCGGAGTGGGACCTGCGGCCCGGCCGCCCTCCTGATGGAACGGAAAGATTCTGACGCGCCGTCACGGGACAGTGGTGCTTGGGCACGGATCGGTCCGATACCGAAGGAGGAACCATCGTGACCACCACGACCACCACCGCAGACAGCCTCAGCACGATCGCAACCGTGGACGCCCGCAGCCGGCTGTCCCGGCTCACCGACGTCGTCGCCCGTTTCACCTCACTGGTCAGCAGACGTCTGCCCGACGACGTCACCGCCCGCCTCAAGGCGCTGGCCGAGGCAGAGACCAACCCGATGGCGACGATGATCTACCAGACCATGCGGCGCAACCAGGAGCTGGCCGAGAAACTCAAGCGGCCCTCGTGCCAGGACACCGGGCTGGTCCAGATCTTCGCCACCGTCGGCAGCCACTTCCCCTACACCGACGGACTGTCCGAAGCGCTCAAGGCCTCCATCGCCGAGGCCACGAGGATCGCGCCGCTGCGGCACAACACCGTGGAGACCTTCGACGAGTTCAACACCGGAACCAACGTCGGCTCGAAGTCACCGTGGATCTACTGGGACGTCGCCGAGGGCCGAGATGACCTCACGCTGCACGTCTACCTGGCCGGCGGCGGCTGCTCCCTGCCCGGCCAGGGCAAGACGCTCATGCCGGGCGAGGGCTACGAGGCGGCTATGCGGTTCGTCCTGGACGTCATGACCTCCTACGGCCTCAACGCCTGCCCGCCGCTGCTCGTGGGTGTGGGCATCGGCTCATCGATCGACGCAGCCAGCTACATGTCCAAGCTGGCGCTCATGCGTCCGGTCGGTTCCCACGCCTCCAACCCGAAGGTGGCCCAGCTCGAGGACGACCTCCAGGAGGCCATCGACTCCATCGGGCTCGGTCCCCAGGGCCTGGGTGGGAACGGCTCGACGATGGGCGTCAACATCGAGAACTCGGCGCGCCATCCCTCAGTGCTCTCCGTCGCGGTCAACACCGGCTGCTGGTCGCACCGGCGCGGCACCATCCATTTCGACAAGGACCTGAGCTACGAGCTCATCACGCACAAGGGAGTCGAGCTGTGAGCACCACGAACGAGACCCTCCCCGAGACCACCGTCAGAGCCGACCGCCGCATCACGCTAACAACGCCGATCAAGCGCGAGGACCTTGAGGGCATCAGGGTCGGCGACGTCATCTTCCTGGACGGGCACATCGTCACCTGCCGCGACGTCGCGCACCGACGGCTCATCGAGCTCGGTCGCGAGCTGCCCGTCGACATCCGCGAGGGGGCGATCCTCCACGCCGGCCCGATCATCCGGGTCATCAACGAGGAGGCCGGCCGATTCGAGGTCGTCTCGGTGGGGCCGACCACCTCAATGCGCATGGAGAAGTTCGAGGAGGAGTTCATCCGGCGGACCGGGGTACGCCTCATCGTTGGCAAGGGCGGCATGGGGCCGGGAACCGAGGCCGGCTGCCGGACCTACGGCGCCCTGCACTGCGTCTTCCCCGCCGGCAATGCCGTCATCGCGGCCACCGAGGTCGAGGAGGTGGAGGGCGGCTACTGGCGCGAGCTGGGTATGCCCGAGACCCTGTGGATCTTCCGGGTCAAGCAGTTCGGACCGCTCATCGTCTCGATCGACGCCGAGGGCAACAACCTCTTCGAGCAGCAGAAGGTCATCTACAACGAGCGCAAGGAGCAGGCGCTGGCCGCTCTGGAGCAGAAGGTCCGGTACATCAAATGAGCAGCGCGGACGCCGGTACCGTCGCGCCGGACAGAAGCGACGGAGGAGGGGGCGGCCGCAGCCCCGGCAACAGCGGGGAGAGGACAACCGAGGCGGCGTCGGGGCCGACGCCCACCCTCGACGCCCGCAAGCCCGCGGGCGAAGGCAGCCCGGAGGCGGGAGGGCCATCGACGTCGTCGGCCGACAAACGCCCGGGACTGGGGCGGGAAACCCGGCCGCTGGCGCTGGCCGTGTGCCTCGTCGTCGGCCTGATCACCTGGTTCATCCCGACGCCTTCGGGGCTGGAGCCCGCCGCCTGGCACCTCTTCGCGATCTTCCTGGCGACGATCGTCGGCATCATCGGCAAGGCGGCGCCGATGGGCGCGCTGTCCGTCATCGCGATGGCGCTGTGCGCGGCCACCGGGGTCGTCGCGCCCGACGGCGACGCCGGGGACAGGATCTCGCAGGCCCTGTCGGGGTTCTCGAACTCAACGATCTGGTTGATCGTCTCAGCCTTCTTCGCGGCGCGAGCCGTCATCGCCTCTGGGCTCGGTGAGCGGCTGGCCTATCTGTTCGTCAAGGTCTTCGGCCGGTCGACCATCGGGCTCGCCTACGGTCTGGGGCTCGCCGACCTGCTCACCTCCCCGGCGATCCCGTCCAACACCGCGCGCTCGGGCTACGTGTACCCGGTCATGATGAGCGTGGCCAGGGCGTTCGGGTCCGAGCCGGGCAGGCCGGAGACCCACCGGTGCCTCGGGTCCTACCTGGCGCTGACGACCTACAACCTCAACCTGGCGGTCTCGGTCATCTTCTTCACCGGAGCCGCACCGAACGCCATGGCCTCTCGGCTGGCGGCCGTGGCCGGGGTCCAGGTCAGCTGGCCGGGATGGCTCATGGCCTCGGTGGTTCCGGGGCTGATCGGGGTCATCGCCGTCCCGCTGGTCGTCTACCGGCTCAACCGGCCGGAGATTCGGCGCACGCCCGACGCCTCCGCGATGGCCTCACGCGAGCTGCGGCGGCTCGGGCCGGTGACGGCTCACGAGTGGACGACGCTCGCGGTCTTCGTGTGCATGATCGTCCTGTGGGTCATTGGCGACTCGTTCATGAGCGCGACCACGGTGGCACTGCTCGGGCTGGGGGCGCTGCTGCTGACAGGGGCGCTCACGTGGGAGCAGATGAAGGCGGAGAAGTCGGCCTGGGACACACTCACCTGGTTCGCGGCCCTCGTCATGATGGGCACCGCGCTCAACGACCTCGGTTTCATCGGTTGGCTGGGCGAGCACGTAGGCGGCATGATGGGCGGGTTGGGGACGATCACCGCCTTCGCTGCTCTGACGGGTGTGTACGCGCTGACCCACTACCTGTTCGCCTCAGGGACGGCACACACGGCGTCAATGTTCTCGGTGTTCCTCGGGGTGGGGCTGGCGCTGGGGCTGCCCGGCGTTCCGCTGACCGTGCTGCTGGGCGCGATCCCGACCCTCATGGGGTGCCTTACCCACTACGGCAACGGGCCGGCGCCGCTGTACTTCGGGTCCGGATACGTCGAACTCGGGGCGTGGTGGAGGACGGGGCTCGTCCTGGGCGTCGTGCACATGGCCATCTGGCTCGTGGCCGGGCCGATTTGGTGGAACGTCATCGGGGCCTGGTGAGCCGGGCCGCCGAGGGGCGACCACGGTCGATCTCGGCGACATCATTTTCTGCCAACGAAATCCAGGTAGAGGCTGTGTCCAGTGCTGTCGTTCGCAACCTACCCGAAACAACACACCAGGACCTCAAGGCCTGTACCCAGCTGCACGGCCGCAGCACGGAGGCAGAAATACGCCACATCCTTGGCAATGCAGCGGCTCAGGACCACAAGCCACGACTGGGCTCCTTACTCACGTCAATCAGGGACGAGATCGTCGGCGTGGACCTCGCCCCAGCACGAGACCGCTCCCCGGACAACCCGATTGACCTGTCATGACTATCGATACTGATGTCATCTGACCTACTGAGGATTCACTCCAACATCATCACCCTGGACGCCCCGTCACTCTCGCTGAGGAGCCGTCACCAGAGCAGCCGATGACCTCCTTGAGGGGCTCTGTGTCCAGATCTGCCACAAAGAGGTTCAGGCGCCGTTCACTGAGCAGCAGGAACCGCAGAATTGCGCGGTTCTGTATTTTCTATCCGAGACTCACAGCAGCCTTTGTGGCAGATTTGGACACTCCCCAGCACTCCACGGCCTTCAGCACATCCGGAACGACCTGATGCGCGTAGACATCCTTCCTCGTGAAGCGCAGCGGCAGGAAGCCACGGGCAACAAGCCGGCGGTCGCGCCAACGGTCGAGGCCGAACTGGTACTCGTCGCAGTGGTAGGTGTAGCCGTCCAGCTCTACGACCACCCATCCCTCGACCACCAGGTCCACCTCGCCGACGCCCTCAATCTCCACCCCGTCCTCGAAGCTCAGTCCTGCAGCATGCAGGTCCATTCGCGCCAACGTCTCCAACGGGGAACGGGCCCGGTCACTGGCGCGATCGAGTCGTGCGAGCGCCCGAGCCGAACCGGGGCCACGAAGCAGATTGCGAATCTGCTCGGCAGTGACGCGCTCGTCGTGAAGTGCCGCATCGAGAGCGATGAGTGGGGAGTCGTCCTGGAGGTGACAGCGCAGAAAACGCGCCAGAGCCTCAGGAAGTGCCTGTACGGGGAAACGAGTCGGAGATGCTGAGCCCTGGCTCCGATCGACATGGATAACCTCACGTCCCACGGCTGCGAATCGTCCGCTATCCGAAACCACGAGGTGAACCTGCTCAGATCCTTCTGCAAACGGAAGACCGTAGTAGCGCATGGCTGCCTGGCAGCTGAGGAGCCCACCGTGAATGCGAGCCAGAACGACGGCACGTTCAGCACCTGGAAGACTGACGACACCGTGCTCATGGGCGATGAACTCACCGGTTCTCACAAGCGAGGCGACATGACGGCGCTGGGTGCGAGTCAACTCAAGATCCCGAATGCGCACTGCGCCATAGCAGCCACGAACAACGGTGAGAAGATCAGCGTCCATGGCGTTCATGGAGCCCATTGCCGCTCACCGGCGGAATGGACGCAACACCTTGCCGGAGCCCTGTGGACAACCGTCGCAGCCATCAGACTGTGGCCCCCGGACAGCAAGGGCATCGCGCGAAAGACGGGGCAGGATCACCCCGAGCCGCGATCGTTCGCCAGGAGTATCTCGGGCCTCTCGGCCGGTAAGGGCTCCTCGAGGAGCGCTCACCGGCATCACAGTCACCACACTCGCCCGACTCGGAGATTGCCTACCCGCATTGCGGGTAGATGCCCCGACCTGCTCGACGGCCGACATTCTTTTGTCGGGGTGGCCCGACATGAGTTGACTGGCTGGCTGGATCGTCCCGGTGAGAGCATCAGGACAGCCTGGTCCCATGAGCACCGCGACCTCTCCAATTCCCCGTCCCCAGCCGCCATCACCGCAGGTCAGACCCACATCTCCCATCCGGCCGTCACGCAGCCTCCTCCCCCGCTGGGCCTGCGCGGTTCTGGCGGCCTGCCTGGCCCTGATGGTCTTTGCCGTCGGGCCGCACGCGCCGAAGGCCGACACCTCCTCCATCACGGGAGACAAGGACCTGGCCAAGCAGGTCATCGACCTCCTGCCCGATGACTACCAGGCGCAGGGCATCCACGTCTCCGTCATCACCGCCGAGGGCGCCCGCCACGCCGGCATCGGCACCACCGCCTCCGGCCAGCAGTACACGTCCACCACCCCCATGGAGATCGGCTCGATCACCAAGACCTTCAGCGGCCAGCTCCTGGCCGACGCCATCGCGCGCGGCGAGGTCAAGGCGAGCGACCCGCTGTCCACCCACCTGTCCGAGCTCGCCGGCACCCCGGCGGGCGAGGCCACCCTGGAGGAAGTCGCCTCGCACCGCTCCGGCATCCCGGGCGTCCCCTCACAGGACCTGAGCAAGTTCGTGCTGCGAGGCGACATCCTGGGGCTCAACCCCTTCGCCGACAGCACCGACCAGCTCATCGAGAAGACCCGCACCACCGAGATGGGCAAGCGTGGCGAGTTCGTCTACTCCAACTTGGGCATCTCGCTGCTGGGCGAGGCCCTCAGGCGCGCCGCCGGGGCCGACTCCTGGAAGTCCTACGTCTCGGAGCGGCTCTTCACGCCGCTGGGCATGGAGCACACGACCCTCACCGCCAACCAGTCCGAGATTCCCGACGGCGCCATCCACGGGGTCCAGGCCAATGGGCGCCGCGGCCAGTCGCTCAGCGGCACGGCCTCCAACCCGGCCGGCGCCGGGGTGTGGAGCACCCCGGAAGACATGACCCGCTACGCGCAGGCGGTCCTGACCGACACCGTCCCCGGCGGGGTCGCTCCTCAGGAGGCTCGGTGGCCCGCGGAGGTCTTGGCCGGCTTCCAGCTGCCGGGCGAGAAGATCGGCTACACCTGGTACACCGACGTCGTCGACGGGCACACGATCATCAGCCACGGCGGCACCACGATGGAGTACATGACGCACCTGGCCATCGACAAGGAGTCGGGCAAGGCCGTCATGGTCTACACCGACCAGAACACGGACGGCACTGCCGCCGCGCTCGCCACGACGCTCCTGACCGACGGGCAGAAGATCTCGACGGCGCACCTACCGGTGCCGGCCGAGATGCTGCTCCAGGGCATGATTCTCGGCATCTTCACCATCCTGGCACTGGTCATGGGCCTGTACACGGCCGCCCGCGCGGCGAGCGCGCCCAGCCGCATGGCGGTGGTCTGCCGCGTGGCCGCACTCCTCGCCTGCCTGGCGGCGGCCGCGGCCTCGGGGCCCTGGGCGCACGTGCCCACCTGGATCCTGGCGGTGGCGTCGCTGCCCGGCCTGTACGGGATCGTCCGGGGCATGACGCTGTGGCCGGACCTGCCCACCCTGCCACGTCGCCGGGCCTGGCTCGGCTGGACACAGCTGGCACTGACTGTCGCCTTCGTCGCCGTCTGCCTGTTCGTCGCCTGGCCCAAGGCCTGAACCGGCCGACCCGATGCTTTCTCAACCGTTGCCCTCCCCCAGGTGGGGGAGCCGAGCCCCGCCCGCTTCCACCTGAAGACCACCAACTTCGACCTCTCGACCGATCAACACGTCATTTTCGAGTTCCTAGGTTCCTTGCCATGACTACTCACCGTTTCTCCGTACCCGATCTCGCTCGGCGCCTGCTGGCCCCGATCGCCGCCCTGCTGGGGCTGGTGGCGGGCCTGAGCGTCCTCATCCTGCCCTCCCCCGCACCGACCACCGCCGACCCGACCGAGTTCTCCGCCGAGCGCGCCATGGCCTCCATCAACCGCCTCGCCGACGAGCCCCACAGTGTCCTGCGCCGCGAGGCGCACGACCGGGCGCGCGACGACGTCATCGGCATGTTCACCGACCTCGGCTACACCGCCAAGGTGCACTCCGACCCGATGTTCGATCTCAGCGACCCGGCGGACAAGAAGATCTTCGATGACTTGTCCGCCGAGCAGCAGGCGGCGGTCAAGGACGCGACGGCCGACACGATCGTCGTCGACGTGCCGGGGAAGTCCGAGCGCACCATGGCGCTCATGGCCCACTACGACTCGGCCACGGTCGAGGCGGACGAGAACGGCAGGGCACACCCCACCTCCGGGACCTCCCACGGGGCTGCCGACGACGGCTACGGCGTGGCCGCCATCGTCGAGACGCTTCGGGCTCTCAAGGCCGAAGGGCGCCAGCCGGAAAACTCGCTGAAGATCGTCATCACCGACGGCGAGGAGATCGGCCTCGTCGGCGCCCGCAACGAGATGCAACACCACCGCGCCGACTACGAGAACGTCGACCTGGTCCTCAACCTCGAGGCCCGCGGCATGAGCGGCCCGGCATTCATGTTCGAGACCTCTCCGAACAACAGCGCCGTCGCCGGCTACTTCCTCAGTCACGTGAAGCAGCCCGTGAGTAGCTCGCTGCTCCCCTCGCTGTATGCGCGCATGCCCAACGGCACCGACATGAATGTCCTCATCCCCAAGGGCTTCACGGTGCTCAACATCGCGGCGGTCGGAGAGGCCGACCACTACCACCACGCCACCGACGCCCCGCGCTACGTCGACCACTCGACCCTCCAGCACTACGGCGACCAGGTCCTCGGCCTCACGCGGGCCTGGGCCTTCGACGGGCAGGCCCCCACGCTGACGGCCGACGGCGACCTCCACTTCTTCCAGCTGTGGCGGGGACTGACGGTGCGCTACCCGGCCGCGGTCGGGACGGGGCTGGGCTGCCTGGCCGTCATCGCGGCACTCGGCGCCGTCGCAATGCGGGCCAGGTCGCTGCGCTGGAAGCGGGTCCTGGGGACCGTGTGGGGCCTGACGTGGCGATCCGCACTCGCCTCCGCCGCGGCGGGGCTGGTGCAGCTCGGGGCCATGGCGATGAAGTGGGCGCCGGAGAGCGGACTCGGACCGAACCCGCTACTGCCGTGGATGTTCGCCGGCGGAGCCCTCATCGGGGTTGGGCTCACCGTGCGCTTCGTGGTGCGGCGCTGGAAGGAGGGGCTCGGGCAGGAGGCCGTCGCCGCGGTGCTGCTCCTGCTGGCGGCCGCCTGCATCCCGCTCATGGTGCTGTTGCCCGGCGCTGCCTACGTCCTGGTCCTCCCCACACTCGCCCTGGCGCTGACCGCCCTGGCGCCACAGCGGATGCGGCCGGTGGTCGGGGCCCTGGCGGCCTTCATCATCGTGGTGCTCTTCGCACCCACGATCCTGCTCATCCACGAGCTGCTCAGCCTCGGCGCGGTGTGGGTGACCGTGTTCTTCGCGATCGTGCCGGTGGCGCCGCTGGCACTCGTGCTCCTGCAGGCCGGTTCCCGGCGCACCGCCTCGGGCGCCGGCACCGTATCCGGGCCTGCTTCCGACGACGCCCCCGTTGCCGGTCCGGTCACCGCGACGGCGTAGGGCGACGAGGAAGGCGCAGCTGCGAGCACGAGAGGCTTCGGGGCCTCGGGACCACTCCTGGTGAGTGGCCCCGAGGCCCCGGACTGTTGAGCGACGGGCAGCGGGGACGTGCACAGCGGCCACATGGGGGAGGACGACGTCGTCCCTCTCCTCCAGCAGGTCGGCAGATTCTGGCCCACCGGCCGAGGAAGCCAGCACCGCCGCGCTCTTATCGTCGCAGAGGTCCGGACGCGTGAGAGCCCAGTCCGGACAGAGCCCCACCCGCAGGCACGAGCCAGACAGGAGGTACACCTCCCGACGGCCGCCACGGGCGCGGCCGTCAGCACGCAGAAGTCGACGACGACCCCGGCACCCGAAGGAGCACAACCTCATGAGACCAACCCCCCCTCACCACGCGGAAGGCGGGCGCGACCCTGGCAGCACTGATGCTGTCGGCGACCCTGGCAGCCTGCCAGCCGCAGACCTCCGCCGCAGGCGCCGCAACCCCTACATCCGTGCCGGCACCCACCGACCAGACCAGCACCGCAGCCGGAGAATCCACTGACGGCTCCACTGGTGGATCCACTGCCAGCACCACCGGCGCCTCCGCCTCCCGGACCAGCGCCCCGCAGGGACTGGAGAGCTTCTACAGCTAGACCATTGACTGGCAGGACTGCTCGGACGGCACCTCGCCCTTCCAGTGCGGGACGGTCACCGTCCCCCTGGACTACGAGCATCCGGACGGTCGCACCATCACGATCGCCCTGAAGAAGCTCCCCGCCTCCGACTCCAACGCCGAGCACGGCTCCCTGTTCATCAATCCCGGCGGCCCCGGCGGCAGCGGGATCCAGGATCTGGAAGCCCAGGCCACCACCCTGCCCGAGGGACTCCGGACCGCCTACGACGTCATCGGCTTCGATCCTCGCGGCGTGGGGCAGTCCACCCCGATCACCTGCTGGACCGAGCAGGATATTCACCAGATCCTCACCGACGCTCAGAACGGCAAGCTCTCCGACGTCGTGCCAAGCAACACCGCCTCCTCCAAGAGTCTGTCGGTCCAGGAGAAGATGGACCGGGGCACGGCCGACGCCGCCGCGTGCGCCCAGCACTCCAAGGTCCCCGAGCTGCTCGACCACGTCGGCACCCGCGACGTCGCCCATGACCTGGACATCCTGCGCGCTGCGTCCAAGGACACCATGTTGAACTATCTGGGCATGTCCTACGGGACCCATATCGGAGCCATCTACGCCGACCTCTTCCCAGGCCGCGTCGGACGCGCCGTCCTGGACGGGGCCATGGACCCGTCGCAGCGCTGGGTCGACGGCGAGACCGAGACCACGGCCTTCAAGGAAGACGTCCTGCGCCAGTACGTCGAACACTGCAAGGCTCAGGACAGCTGCCCCCTGACCGGCTCCACGGACGAGGCGATCGCCCAGCTGACGGCCTTCGTGGACGGCCTGGACCAGGATCCCCTCACCGCCCCGGACTCCAATATCACCGTCAACACACAGGAGGCCACCACCATCATCCAGCACTACACCATTGAGAAACCGGACTGGGAGGCACTGACCGCCATGCTCACCCCGGCCATGAACAACCACGACGGCGCCCTCATGGTGAAGGCCAAGCAGAGCGTGCTCGCACCCATGCTGCCGACGACCACCGAGCAGGCCGTCAGCGGGGCGAACAGCGTGTTCGTGGCTCCCGCCGTCATCTGCAACGACTACCCGGACACGGCCGAGACCGTCGCCGACTGGGACGCGCAGTCAGCCGCCGAGAAGAAGAGCCACCCCTTCTTCGGCGGCACCTCGAACGCTATGGAGGCCTACTGCCGCGGCTGGGGACACCGGGCACAGACCCCGCCCCAGGAGACCCACGCCGAAGGCTCGAACCCGGTCCTCGTCGTCGGGCTCACCAAGGACTCCCGGACCCTCTACCCCTGGGCACAGAGCCTCACCGACCAGCTGAACAACGGCCACCTGCTCACCGTCGAGGGCTACGGGCACATCACCTTCGGACGCAACACCTGCGCCACTGCGGCCATGACCGACTTCCTCGTCAACGGGACCGTCCCGGCAGAGGGCACCACCTGCGCCGCAGAGCCCCAGCCCGCAGCCGGCGGCACCGAGGGCTGACCGGCGACGCCACTGCGAGCGCCGGACGTTCCGGGCCTCGGGATCGCTCCCGGTGGGCGAGACCGGGGCCCGGTCTGTCAGAACGGCGACACAATACGAAGGCCAGGGGCCACCGGATGGGACCGGGCTCTCTATCTGTCGGGACGAGGGCTCACAGTGCAGCCTCGGCACACTCAGCCACGGCGACGGCGAGCTGGACCCGGTTGGTGACGCCGAACTTGTCCAGCAGGGCGGAGACGTGGGTCTTAACGGTGCTGGCTCCGACGGCGAGCTCCTCGGCGATCTCGCCGTTGCCCAGGCCCTGGGCCACGAGCAGGGCGACCTGGCGCTCCCGGTCGGTGACGGTCTCGGGGAAGGCGCGGCGCTGCGGGGTGGCCTCGACGGCGGCCTCGACGAGCCGGTCCAGGACGGAGCCGGAGAAGGCCCGCTGGCCGTCGGCGGCGGCGTGCACGGCGCGGAAGATGATCTCGGGGGCGCTGTCCTTGAGCAGGAAGCCGGTGGCGCCGGCGCGTAGGGCGGCGGCGACCATCGCGTCGGTGTCGAAGGCGGTCAGCACGAGGACCTTGGTGTCAGGGCAGTCGGCGGCGATCTGGGCGGTGGCCCAGACGCCGTCGGTGCCGGGCATGTGCAGGTCCATGAGGACGACGTCGGGGCGCAGACTGCGCGCCGCGTCGTAGCCGCTGCGCCCGTCGGAACCCTCACCGAGGACCGTGACGCCGGAGTCGCTCTCCAGGATGAGACGCAAGGCAGCGCGTACGAGGGCGTCGTCGTCAACGATGACAACACGTACACGGCGCTGCGGTGAGTCCATGCCGATTCCTTTGCTTGTTCAACTACCTGGGAGACTACTGTACGTCGGGGCGGGCCGGATCGGGCAGGAAGTGAACCTTCCGGGGTACGGCGGAGTCGTGACCCAGCAGCCTGGGCTCCTGGCCGCGCAGGGTGTGGTTGAAGAAGTCGCTCACCAGCGCCCGAATCGTCTCCTCGGTCTGCGGCTGGACCGTATTGCCGGTCAGAGCGGGGCTGATGAAGGAGAACAGGTCGTGGCTGACATGGTTGGTGTTCTCAATGGTGACGGCCCAGGTCGGTCCGGTACTGCGGTCGTGGAACTGCTCCTGAAACCGGGCATCCTCGATAGAACCCTCGTCCTGGGTTTGTTCCCCTTTACGGGCCTTGGAGATGTCAGCGACGTGATCGGTGGACAGAATATTGAGGCTGGGGACCGGCACGCCGGTGTCGCGGACCGTTCCAAAGTGGGTTCCGTCCATGTTGACGCCGGCATCGAAGCGGGGATCATCAGCCAGGGCCTGCTCCGCACTGGCGCCCCCGAGGGAGAAACCCATAGCACCCACCGAGTCGAGGTTGAGCCGATGATGGAACGGGCTGCCGGGATCCGCATTGAGCGCCGTGAGGTGGTCCAGGATGAAGGAGAGATCCGCGGAGTTGGTGGCGCTCCAACGGGCCGCCCTTTCGAGCCAGCTCTCGCGCCGGCCCGCCTCGGTAGCCGAGGGCTCACCCGGGTCACGGTCGACCTGGCGACCACTGCTCAGGGAGACAGGGGCACCGGAGGTGTAGGGGTGGTCCACAGCGACGACGACGTAACCCTGACTGGCCAGGTCCACCATGAGTGAGGTGTTGTCGAAACGGCCGGCCCTTAAGGCTGGGGAGTAGAAGATGACGGGGAATCCGCCCGGTACCTGGACGATTTCACCCCCGTGTACCGCATGGGTGTCGATCAGCCGGAAATGATCCAGCGAGTTCTCCAGCACGCCCCTGGCACGAGCGGTTCCAAACACGTCGTCGCCGTTCATCGCAGTGCTCTTGGCCAGCCTGCGATCCAGGGCAAGTGGCTTTCCCTGGGCCGTCGCCTCCGTCGGGTACCAGATTGAGAACTCGACCTCACGCAGGTCGTCCTCATCGGGCGTTGTCCACTCCTGGCGACTGGAGTCCGTCAGGTGCTCCTCGGTGTACCCGACGGCGTAGGGACCGGTCGGCGTCGGAAGCTTGAAAACCGGGAGCAGGAAGCCGGCCGCAGATGACACCGCCAGAGCGAGCGCCCCTGACATCATCGCGGTGATACGCCCCAGCACTCGCAGGGCGGGCCGCCCGCGCCGCGGAGCGTCGGCGGTACGACGAGCCCGGCGGAACCAGCGCGTCAGAAGGACACAGGCCAATGCCACTGTGACGACGTAGGCCGGGATCATGACGAACCGGTGCCGCTCGATGACGAGGTGGGCCAGAAGGGGAAGGAGAAGCCCCACCAGCAGGACGGGTTCGGCCCGCAGCCACCGTCGCATGCTCGACACCTTGGAAGCCACCTGCCACCAGCGGGGCGGCAGCCTGAAGACCGTGAGGAGCAGTACCACTGCATCCATGGCAACCACTGCGATCTCCAGCGTTCTCATCGGTGTTCCTCTCACTCCCCCGGCAGGTTCGGCACGGACATTAGCCGGGCGCCGGCCGCGGCCGCCTCCGCCAGGTGGGGGATGCCTTTCGGGCACACGTCCACCTCTCGGTCGCATGATGACGACGGTCAGTCAGCACGACCTCGGGCGGGGACGGCGGCCATGACGACGAAGCGGCGGGGCTGCTCAGTGCGGTCGGACCGATCCGGTGTCGCCGTCTGGCCGGCCGGCTGCGAGACGTGCAGCTCGCCTCCGAGAAGCCGCAGCCGCTCGCGAAGGCCCTCCAGGCCCAGGCCGCCGCCGGGCGCCGTCGGCCGAGGCTTGGACGGGCAGTCGTTGACGCACCGCACCACGAGGGCCGCGCCGTCGTCGCTGAGACCGTCGGAGGCCTCGACCTCGCAGTCGAGGTGGACCACGCCGCCGGCCCCGTGGCGGCGAGCGTTGGTGAGCAGCTCCTCGATGGTGCGCAGGACCGCGTGCCGGCTGCGGGCGTCGGCGGCCTCGAAGGAATCCGCCCAGGACTCGGCCAGGTGCAGGTCGATCTGCTGTCCGGCCTCCCGCTCCCAGGACAGGACGTCCTCGACATCGGACCAGGTGGCGCGGGCGCCATCGGCGGAACCGTCGTCGTGCAGGACGGCGAGGATCTGGCGCAGCTCGCGTCCGGAGTCGGCGGCGAGGGTGTGGATGCTGTCCGCGATCCTGCGGACGCTGCCCATATCCAGGTCGGTGCGGGTCTGGAGCGCGCCGGCGTGGAGGGAGACCAGGGAGAGGCGGTGGGCGAGGGAGTCGTGCATTTCGCGGGAGATGCGGGCACGTTCCTCGGCGCGGCTCTGGGCGATGCGCGCCTCTTGCGTGGTGCGGATGAGGCGGGCCTCGCGGGAGGCTGAGCGCAGCAGCTCCTCGCGGGCCTGCAGGTTGACGCCCAGCATGACGCAGACGATGCAGATCGGGAGAGTACTGACCGCGTATGTGGTGACAAATAACAGCGCACCCTCTCCGCGACTCGGATTGAGGAGCGGAGACAGGCCCACACCTACGGTCGTGGCGACCACTACCACCGGTATCGTCCTCGCCCCTTTACGCATGCCGATAACAGTCGCAGCCACGTAAACCGCCACCTGCGGCCAAGAGGGAATGAGTCCCAGGACAACGATAAGGATCGGCAATGACGGGCGGGGTCCTCTGAGGACCGGGATGAGGAGGAGAAGGCAGGCTAAGGAGATGAGTAAGTGCCCGGCATACATCACCTGCCAGCGGGCCAGGCCCGGCACGACCGTGGAGCCGCCTTCCAGCTTGAGGTACGCAATCAGGGCGAGCAGCGTCTGCACCACGGTGATCGAAGCGGAGCCGCTCCAGACGAGGATCTGCACCCTGCGGGCGTGCGCGCTGGAGGAGACGGGGACGTCGGCCATGGGCCGACCCTACTGAGAGCGCCTGCGCGGGAGCCTCCCCCAGGTGGGGGAGGCAGTTCATCATCGTCAGCCGTGCGCGGTCGTGGGGTGGGTGTCGCGTTCGCCCCCCTCTACCCCTCGAACGGGGGACATAAGGTAGGACTACGACAACCGGGGTGCAGGCAATCGGAGAACGGTGTCTCACTGGACCTTCAACGACACCTTGCGCCTTCCAGTCCTGTCGGTGCTCTCGTTCAGCCCACCGTATCCACGGCCTGCTGAGGCTCCGGGGCGAGTGCAGAGGCGAGGTCCGCGAAATACGGATACTGCGCCCAGGCGGTGCGGTCACCGATAACGTAGAGACGACGCTTCGCTCGGCTCGCGGCGACATTGACGAGATTGACGGTCGACGAGGCCCAGGCCTTCGCCCCCGGAGCGGCTGGATCGCCGCCCAGAACAAGGAAGACCACATCCGCCTCCCGGCCCTGGGCGGTATGAATCGTACCGCCGCGCAATCCGGGATATCTCCCCTTGAGGGTCCCCAACGCGTTAGCTACCACCCGGAATGGCGAGATAGCGATGATTTGCGACGTGGCAACACCCTGAGCCTGGAGCTGATCGATCTGTTTGCGCAGCTCCTCGATCTGATTGCCCTGAAGATGTGTGCCAGGCGTTCTTGCTGGGACATCGATCCAACGGCTCGGTGATACCTTCTGCTCACGAGGCCCGTCAAAAAGATCGGGGCGATCGGGATCATCTAGGCGGCGCTGAACGCCGCTCACCATCATGCCCCCGTAGGCGATCTCATTACACAGTCTGAACATCGGATCGTCGCATCGACGATGCACCGTCAGTGGCGCACCCACCCACATGGGCTTCTCTCCGTGATACAGAGTGGTCCCATGGCGTGAAACGCGGTCAGCGAGAGTCTGGACCGAGGCGAGCGGCGGGATCCAGACCGATGAGACACCGAACGCAGCAGCGATGTCATACTGGGCCTTACGCGGCATCGTCACTACCGGCTGCAACTGCAACGGGTCACCAACGGCGACGACCCGCCGGGATCGCCAGATCCCTCCGACGGCGTACTGCGGGCAGGCCTGCCCGGCCTCATCAATAAGTAGCCATCCGAGAGACTCGGGACCAAGTCCTGCGAACATGCGCCCAAAGGACGCGAAAGTCGTCGAAACCATCGGCACGACCAGGAAGAAGGTCTGCCACGCTGCACGTACTTTTTCGGGCTCCAGGTTACGCGGGTATGCACCGGCAACCACCTCAACAGCTGCACGCAGCCCCTTCACCATATCCCCGGCCGTATTGGCCAGAAAGTCCTCATGGAGCCTCAACGCTGCCAGAAACAGGTCGGACCGAGCCTCATCGAGCTCTGCGTCGAGCCATGGGGCATACTTCTCGCGGTCCTCTCTATCCCGCCTCTCATCCGGGTACCCGCGCCCATAGTGCTCACGGTCCTCAGCTACCTGCCGGCGCAGGTCGGCCACTTCCTGGGAGAGGCACTTACGTCGATTCTCAGTGCTTGCCAACTCACCAGAGATGTACCGCGCTCGCTCGTCGAGGGACTGCGCATACTGACGCACCTGCTGCCAGTTCTGCTCCGCTGTCCGCAACTGCTCCTCGAGTGGCTCCAACCGTTCCCTCCACTCGCGAGCAGCTCGCCCCAAGGTGAAGAGCGTCTCGAGCACCCCGGGCCTGGTCTCGGCGTGCCGGTTCCGGATGCTGCCAGCCTCGGAGTACTCCGTCTGCGCACGCTCAACGATATTCGTGTACTTCCGCCTCTCGTCCGCAGCCTCGGTGGCCGCCACTGTGAGGTGCTGAGCCTGCGCAGCGAGCTCCGGTTCCTCCCTGAGGGCAGCCTTGAGACGTTCTATTCGCCACTGAGCCGCCTCCCGCTGAGCGAGGAGCTCATCGACATGCCGTTCGGCCCGACGGAAGTCTTCTCGTGCCTGCGACCAACTCTTATATGGCACCTTTCCGTCACGCCACTGATTCAGACGCGTCTGCATGCGCGGAGCAGTTCCCGGAATGGGTTTTTTGTCCCGGCCTGTGATGTCAAACCAGAAGGCTGAGCGGAAGGCTCCCCGATTCCGCTTGTTGCCTAGTCGAGCCGCCACCAGGCCCCAGGCCTTCCGCTCCGTTCCCTCGGCATCCTCACGTTTCTTTTCCCCGACCTCCGAGGCCGCCAGAGTCGCGGAGGCGATGTCAGCAAAATAGTCGGCGTCTCCCCGCCATTTGCCATCGATCGCACCAAGGGCGGGAATCTCAACGCTAATGTTCTCAACAGCGGTGTTGTTCGCTGAAGCGACGACCATCTCGAATCCAGTCAGCGTCGGCTGGAGCTGACGCACCTCACGTCGGAAGCCATCACCGGACTGCCAGCAGTGCGTGGTCGTGGTGAAGGCGTCGTCTGGGCTCTCCAATTCGGCGAGGCGCCGCGCACGTTCAACGACATTGCCGGCAAGGATGTCGCGCAGCATCGTTGTCTTGCCAGTACCGGGCGGTCCGTTGACCCCCATCAGACCACCTGCATCAGACAGATCATCCAAGGCCCGGTTGACGGCGAACTGCTGGCGCAGCGCCAGGCCGTGCTCAGGGTTGGAGGGCCACCGACCTTTCGGCAACCTGTCAACCTGGACTCCGGCGTCAGCAACGGCGTTATCCCGGATAACGTCCGCCCGCTGCCCCAAGGGGAGATCGGCGTCGGCGGTCAGGTACTCAGACAGTGCCGGCGGACAACTTCCATTTGACAGTTCTCTCGTGACGGCAGCGAGATCGTCGAGGAAGAAGCTGTTGAGAAAGTCGATGTCCGCGATCGCATCATCAGTGCGACGACTGGAGACGGCGACCGACGAGATGATGATGCGCTCACTGGCCAGTCCGGACACTCCGGCAATTCCCGAGACCTTGTGAGCGATACGCAGCAGTTCCTGCAATGAGTCTGCCTCCTGAGCAGGAGGTTTCTCCGTACCAGCCGCCTCACGACGATCTCCCTCGAAGGCATCCACCGCTTTCGTGAACTCTTCTGCGGCCTGGGAGAACCCACCACCCCAGTGTGGACTCGGCACTTCACGGGTGCTCCGGATCCGGGCTACAGCCCACAGCGCAGAGGAGAGCGTCGCAGAGTCCACCATAAGCGTTCCACGCTCGTCGAGCATAACCGCGGCACAGGCACTGATTCCGGCCGTGCGCTCGTCATAGGCATCCTGGTCCTCTGCGAAAGCACAATGCAGATCCTGATAAATATCCTCGAGGTCGTACACGCCGAGGTAGATGGTGTGCTGCCATTTCATAGACGTGCCACTCACCGGAGCCGGCGGGCGCAGCACTTCCCAAGGCAGAGCCGCCCGAGGCTGCCAGTCGATGACCTGACGGTCCTTCGGACGCGTTGACGGCTTAGTCAGCTCAGGTACCTTCTGTGGGCTGAATAGCTCCAGCATCCACCAGTACTGCAGGATCCGCTGACGAGTCTCGGAGGAAGTATTCATTCCCATGGGAGGATTCTGCCAGGTCGCAGCAGTTCGAGTAGATGATTTGCACGGGATACTTCTGGCGAGGAGGGATCACCGCGCTCGGGCCCGGACACCGGCAGAGGCGAGTCGGACGCCGACGGCCACCGGTGGTGCACACTGTGCCCCATGGCAGACGGGACCAGACGCGACCTCACCGGGCTCCTGGAGTCCATCGGCGGACGCGACGGCAGGCTCGTCCACCTCCAACGCACCCCGGCCCGCCCAGGCTGCCACGCCGACTGGCCCAAGTGGGCGGACCCCGACCTCGTGGCCGCCTACCGCCGCATCGGCGTCGAGCGCCCATGGACGCACCAGGTCACCGCCGCACAGTCCGCCCACGCCGGCCACCACACGGTCCTAGCCACCGGCACCGGCTCGGGCAAGTCGCTGGCCGCATGGCTGCCGGCGCTCTCCGACGTCCTGGCCGCCCAGTCCCCCGGCGCCGACTCGCGCATCTCCGCCCACGGCCGGCGCCCCACCACCCTCTACCTCTCCCCCACCAAGGCGCTCACCGCCGACCAGGCTGCAGCCCTCGATCGGCTCATCGGCGGGCTCGAGGCCGTCCAGCGCGAGGCCGGCACTCCCACGGGCTCGCTGCGCACGGTGCGCGCCGGCACCTGCGACGGCGACACTCCCCTGCCCGAGCGAGACTGGGTGCGTGCCCATGCCGACGTCGTCCTGACCAACCCCGACTTCCTCCACTTCTCGCTGCTGCCGGGCCACGAGCGCTGGACCCGTCTCCTGCGGGGCCTGCGCTACATCGTCATCGACGAGTGCCACGCCTACCGCGGGGTCCTGGGGGCGCACGTCGCCCTCGTGCTGCGTCGCCTCCTGCGGCTCGTGGCACGACTGCGCCCACGCGGCCCGCAGCCGGTCGTCCTGTGCGCCTCAGCGACGGCGGCCGAGCCGGCCCTCACCGCGGCCCGCCTCATCGGCGCCGCACCAGACGACGTCGTGGCCGTCACCGAGGATGCCGCGCCCGCCGGGGAGCGCACCCTGGCCCTGTGGCAGCCGGCCCTGCGCGACCCCTGGGTGCTGCCTGCGCCTGACGACGAGCCAGCCCAGGACTCGGCCCGGGCGACCGAGCCGGACTCGGGCGATCCCGGTGAGGATCCTTCGGCGCGGCGCAGCGCCGTCGTCGAGGCCGCCGAACTGCTCGTGGACCTGCTGAGCGTGGGCGCCCGGGCGCTGGTGTTCGTGCGCTCTCGTCGCTCGGCGGAAGTCGTGGCCGAGCGGGCCCGCCACACGCTGGGGCTCTCGCTGCCAGAGCTCATCGGCACGGTGTCGGCCTACCGCGGCGGCTATCTGCCCGAGGAGCGCCGGGCCCTGGAGGCTGACCTGCGCTCAGGTCGGCTGCGCGCCCTGGCCACCACCAACGCCTTGGAGCTGGGCATCGACGTCACCGGGCTGGACGCGGTCCTCATCGCCGGATGGCCAGGCACGCGCGTCTCGCTGGGTCAGCAGGCGGGCCGGGCCGGACGTGCCGGTGGCCGCGGCCTCGCCGTCCTCATCGCCTCCGACAATCCGCTGGACGCCTACCTGGTGCATCATCCCAAGGCGGTTTTCGCCGCCCCCGAGGCCACGGTCTTCGACCCGGCCAACCCCTACGTGCTCGCGCCCCACCTGTGCGCCGCCGCTTCCGAGGCGCCCTTGCGGGCCTCGGACCTGGCCCTGTTCGGCCTGCCCGACGACGCCCTGCTGCGCGAGCTGGAGGGCCGGGGCGCGCTGCGGCGTCGACCCACGGGCTGGTTCTGGAACGTGAACCTGCCCGGGCGGCCCCAGGATCTGACCTCCCTGCGCGGCGATGGGCCGCCCGAGGTGCCGGTGGTGGAGGCCGACACGGGCGTCGTCATCGGCACGGTCGACGGCGCGGCCGCCGACTCCACCGTCCACGAGGGCGCGGTCTACGTCCACCAGGGGCGCGTCTACGTGGTCGAGGAGCTGGCCGACGACGTCGCCCTCGTGCGGCAGAAGGCGGCGGTCGGCTACCGCACGCGGGCCCGGTCGCGCTCGAGCGTGCGCATCATCGCCGAGCGCGAGCAGCAGGTCTGGGGCCGGCCGGGTGAGAGGACGCCGGACGACTGCCATGAGCCGTCAACGCACGAGCCCGAAGAGCCGGCCGGCTCCGGCCCCGGTCCTAATCCGGCCGGCGGCAGGCGGGTCGCCTCGACCCTCGGCGACGGGCACGAGCCCCCGGGTACGGCGGCGATCACCTGGTCCTTCGGGTCGGTGGAGGTCACCAGTCAGGTGACCGGCTACCAGCGCATGGCGCTGCCGGGAGGGGAGGTCGTCTCCCAGCACGCCCTTGAGATGGATGAGCACGTGCTGCCCACCGCCGCCGTGTGGTGGACGATTCCGCAGGAGGTCTGCGAGGCGGCGGGCCTGGAGCCCACCGACCTGCCCGGGGCCCTGCACGCGGCCGAGCACGCGAGCATCGGGATGCTGCCGCTGCTGGCGACCTGCGACCGCTGGGACATCGGCGGACTGTCAACCGCAGCGCACCCACAGACGGGGGCGCCCACGGTCTTCGTCCATGACGGGCACGCCGGCGGGGCGGGTTTCGCCGAGCGCGGCTACCGGGCCGGGCGCGACTGGCTGGAGGCGACGCTGGCCGTCATCGAGGGCTGCGGCTGCGCGAGCGGCTGCCCCTCGTGCGTGCAGTCGCCCAAGTGCGGCAACAACAACGAGCCCCTGGACAAGGCCGGGGCCACCGTCCTGCTGCGGCTCCTGCTCGAGGCGGCGCCGACGGCGTCCCCCGAGCCCTCCGGCGTCGAGGCCGGTACCGGGGCCGCCGGCGAGCCGAACGCCGTCGACGCGGCGGGCTTCGGCGGCTGAGGATCGCCGCACCGGGCACTGGCCCTCACGCTAGGTGAGGCTGATATGTTCCCGGCATGCTCCTTCGATTACTGCGCACGTACTTGCGCCCCTATACGGGGCTGCTGGTGTGCGTCCTGGTGCTTCAGTTCGCTGAGGTGATGGCCTCCCTGTACCTTCCTACCCTCAACGCCGACATCATCGACAAGGGTGTGGCCTCCGGGGACACCGGTTATATCTGGCGGATGGGCGCGTTCATGCTGGGGGTCAGCCTGGCCCAGGGCGTGTGCACGGTGCTGGCGACCTACCTGGCGGCGCGCGCGGCGATGAGCATGGGCCGGGACCTGCGCGGCGAGGTCTTCGACCGGGTCAGCGGCTTCTCGGAGCGGGAGATCTCCGCCTTCGGGGCGGGTTCGCTCATCACCCGCAACACCAATGACGTCCAGCAGGTCCAGATGCTGGTGATGATGAGTGCCACGATGCTGGTGACGGCGCCGTTCATGGCGCTGGGCGGCATCTTCATGGCGGTCACGCGCGCCCCGGGCCTGTCGTGGCTGATCGGGGTGTCGGTGCCGATCCTGCTCGTGGCGGTGGGGCTCATCGTGAGCCGGATGCTGCCCCTGTTCCGCTCCTACCAGGACAAGCTCGACACCATCAACCGGGTGATGCGTGAGCAGCTCACCGGCATCCGGGTCATCCGCGCCTTCGTGCGCGAGGAGGCCGAGACCGAGCGCTTCGAGGGTGCCAACACCGATATCGCCCGGGTCGGCGAGCGCGTGGGTCAGCTCTTCGTCCTGCTGTTCCCGCTGGTCATGCTGGTGCTGGACGTGACGATCGTCGGCGTCATCTGGTTCGGCGGCCACCAGGTCGGCGACGGCGACGTGGAGGTCGGCACCCTCATCGCCTTCATGTCCTACCTCATGCAGATCCTCATGGGCATCGTCATGGCGAGCTTCATGACGATCATGATCCCGCGCGCCGCCGTCTGCGCCGAGCGCATCAGCGAGGTGCTGGCGACGCCGCCGACCATCACCTCCTCCCCCGACGCCGTCGACACCTTCCCGGCTCCCGGGACGGTTGAGATGCGGGACGTCACCTTCGTCTACCCCGACGCCGACGCCCGCGTCCTGGCGGAGGTGAGCTTCACGGTCCAGCCCGGTACGACGACGGCGATCGTCGGCTCGACGGCGTCGGGCAAGTCCACGGTGGTGCGGCTGCTGGCCCGGTTGCTGGAGGCCAGCAGCGGGCAGGTGCTCATCGGCGGCACCGACGTTCGCGAGGCCGACCCCGAGGCGCTGTGGTCGCAGATGGGGCTCGTGCCCCAGCAGCCCTTCCTGTTCGCCGGGACCGTGGCCTCCAACCTGCGCCTGGGGCGCGAGGAGGCCACCGACGACGAGCTGTGGGAGGCCCTGGAGGTCGCCCAGGCCAAGGACTTCGTCTCCGAGATGGACGGGGGCCTTCAGGCGCCCATCGCCCAGGGAGGCACGAATGTCTCGGGCGGTCAGCGTCAGCGCCTGGCCATCGCCCGGGCCCTGGTGCGCCGGCCCGACATCCTCATCTTCGACGACTCCTTCTCCGCCCTGGACGTGTCCACCGACGCGCGGCTGCGTGAGGCCATGGGGCCGGCCACGGCCGGCATCACGAAGGTGATCGTGGCCCAGCGGGTCTCCACCATCACCAAGGCCGACCAGATCCTCGTCCTGGACGGCGGCCACCTAGTGGGCAGCGGCACGCACACCGAGCTGCTGGCCACCTGCTCCGTCTACCGCGAGATCGTCACCTCCCAGCTCGGAGCGGAGGCCGCAGCATGAGCAGGAACGCGAGCAGCCACATGGGCAAGAAGGCCGGCAGGAACACCGGCGACAACGCCGGGAGCGGTGCGAGCGCCACCGTCAGCCCCGACGAGCTCAGCGAGGAGGACCTCAAGCTGGCCGCTGAGGCGCAGGCCGCCTCGGGCGACTGGCACGACGGGCCGCCCCCGGGCAAGGCCGAGGCCTTCTGGCCCTCCTTCAAACGGATGGTCGGGCTGCTGGGCGCCTACCGGGTCTCCCTGGTGGTCGTGGCCCTGGCCGCCGTGGGCACGGTCGTGCTGGCCGTGGCGGCCCCCAAGGTGCTGGGCCAGGCCACCAACGTCATCTTCGAGGGCGTGGTCTCCACGATGCTGCCGGCCGGCACCACCAAGGCCCAGGCCATCGAGGCCCTGCGGGCGCGGGGGATGGATGACTTCGCCACCATGCTCTCGGCGATGGACGTCATTCCCGGCGCGGGCATCGACTACACCCGCCTGGGCCGGATCCTGACGGTGGTACTGGTCCTGTACGTGGGTTCGGGCCTGCTCAACTGGCTTGAGGGCTGGCTCATCAACCGCATCACCATCAAGGCCCTCTACCGGCTGCGCGCCCAGGTGGAGGACAAGGTCCATCGCCTGCCGCTGAGCTACTTCGACACCGTTCAGCGCGGTGAGCTGCTCAGCCGCCTGACCAACGACGTCGACAACGTCACCAACACCCTCCAGCAGTCCCTGTCCGGCGCCCTGACGGCGATCCTCACGGTGGTGGGCGTGCTGGGGATGATGTTCTCCATCTCCTGGAAGCTGGCACTGGTGGCGCTCATCATGTTCCCGCTCATGGGCGTGGTCTTCGGGGTGATCGGGCCGCGCTCGCAGAAGGCCTTCACCCACCAGTGGGCGCGCACCGGCAAGATCAACACCCGAGTGGAGGAGTCCTTCTCCGGGCACGCCCTGGTGCAGGTCTACGGGCGCACGGAGTCGGTGCGCGAGGCCTTCGCCGCCGAGAACGAGGAGCTCTACCGGGCCTCGCTGCGCGCCCAGTTCCTCTCCGGCATCATGATGCCGATCATGCTGGTCATCGGGAACATCAACTATGTGGCCATCGCGGTGGTCGGCGGCGCCATGGTCGCCTCCGGGTCGCTGCGTCTGGGCGACGTGCAGGCCTTCATCCAGTACTCCCAGCAGTTCTCCCAGCCCCTGGGCCAGCTCGGCGGCATGGCCACGGCCGTGCAGTCCGGGACCGCGAGCGCCGAACGGATCTTCGAGCTGCTCGACACCGAGGAGGAGCGTCCCGACGACGTCGCACCGGAGAGCGCCGGCACCACGACTACCGACGCCGCGACTACCGACGCCGCGACCGCCGATGCCGGCCGGACCTCGGGGACCCGCCCCAGCGCCCCAGCGGATTCGCCGAAGAGCCCGGCGGGGCCGGGCGTCATCGAGATGGAGCACGTGCGCTTCTCCTACAGCCCGGAGGTCGAGCTCATCCGGGACCTGTCGCTGCAGGTCGACCCCGGGCACACGGTCGCGATCGTGGGGCCCACGGGAGCGGGCAAGACCACCCTGGTCAACCTGCTCATGCGCTTCTACGAGCTCGACGGGGGACGCATCCTCATCGACGGACGCGACATCGCCACGATGACGCGCCACGACGTGCGTCGTCGGACCGGCATGGTTCTGCAGGACCCGTGGCTGTTCGCCGGCACGATCCGCGAGAACATCCGCTATGGGCGGCCCGGGGCCACTGATGAGGAGGTCGAGGCCGCTGCAAGGGCGTGCTTCGTCGACCACATCATCAAGGCCCTGCCACAGGGCTACGACACGGTCCTGGAGGAGGACGCCGCGAACATCTCCGCCGGCGAGCGCCAGCTGCTCACGATCGCGCGGGCCTTCGTGGCCAACCCGGCCGTCCTCATCCTCGATGAGGCCACCAGCTCGGTGGACACCCGCACCGAGCTGCTGGTCCAGCAGGCGATGAACGCGCTGCGCGAGGGCCGCACGAGCTTCATCATTGCTCACCGCCTGTCGACGATCCGAGACGCCGACACCATCCTGGTGATGGAGCACGGAGACATCGTCGAGCAGGGCAGCCACGATGAGCTCATCGCGGCGGGCGGCGCCTACGCGCGCCTCCACGCGGCCCAGTTCGCGGGCGGCGCCACCGTCGCCGTCGAGGACTGAGGCCCGGGCCGATTCACGGCTCGAGCGGGGCGTCGACGGGGCCGGCTCGGGCCCGGGCGGTGGCCTGGCGGGGCAGGCCGAGGATCGTCGTCGGGACGACGACGCTGACGGTGACGTCCTCGCCGGCCACGGAGCAGGCACTCACCGAGGCGCCGTTGGCGTCCGCGACGCGCTGCGCCATGACACAGGGGTCACCGGGGGCGATGACCGAGGACAGGACCGTGGCACCGGAGATGGCCGCGAGGTCGGCGGCGGCCCGGGCCCGACCGGTGGCGCTCTGGGCCTGGATGAGACCCGCAATGCCGACCGCCGTCGTCAGCAGCACCGCGATGACACCCAGGGCGTAAACCGTCCCCGAACCGCGCTCGTCCCTTCGTGGGCGGTTCATGGGCCGCTCGGTTCGGTGTAGGCGCAGGCGCGAGCGCGCGCCGTCAGGCCCAGCCCGCCCAGGGGTCCGGGAACGGGTCGGGCGGCGGTGACGCAGGTGAGCTCGCCCTGCTCGACACCGAGGCTCACCCCACCGGCCACGCGCTGGGCGGCACCGATGTAGTCGTCCTGGCCGATAGCGGCCTGGCGGGCCGCCGTGCGGGCGGCGTCGGCCACCCGCAGCTGGGTGACGCCGGCGCTGACCGCCGCCAGAACCATCAGCAGCACGAGGACGACGGCGGGCAGCGACAGCGCCGTCTCGGCCGTCACCATCCCCTGCTCTCCTCGTCCAGAGCACCCGTCCTGGTCGTTGACCCCGTGGCCTCGGTGAGGTCGACGACCAGGTGAGGGATGCGATTGCGCGCGGCCGGAAGGCCGGCGGGAAGCGGGACCCGGGCGGCGACGTCGGCCACCGCCGGGCGCCCGGGCCACTCGGGGGCGAGCGCGCCCACGTGCTGCGATGACGCCGCACATCACACCGAGAGCGCCGACTCGATGATGGACTGCAACGCCCCGCTCAGGCTGCCCGAGCGCATGAGCGCCAACAGCAGGCCGGCGAAGGCCGCGGCCGCCAAGGTCCCGATGGCGTACTCGGCGGTGGCCATGCCCTCCTCCCGGGACGTCAGGCGCCGCATGACGTCCGGCAGCGTTGACGCATCACCCGGACGGGCCAGCATCACACTGGTGCGCAGAGCGCGCAGGGCGGTCCTGGTGGGTCTCCTCATGGTGGTTCTCCTCTGATAGGTGGGGACCAGCGCGCCGCTGCTCCCCAGCGGGCGCCGTGCCCGCACCACCAGCATCGGGCTGCCCCGAGCTCCCGCGCTCAAGGGCTTCTCAGCCCTGTGGAGACCACCTGCAGTCCCGGCTCTGTGGACCCGGGGACCGCCAGCGCCTTCGCCGATCCGCCTGACCGCACGGATGACCCCCACGCAGGCCCCGACGGAGCAATGGTCGGATGGCGCGGGGAGGACACCGAAGGGGAGGTACAGACCGCCACGGTCACTCCCGGCCGGGGACATTCTGCGCGGCCGGGTGCGTCCCACTCCGGGCGGGGGCATTCGACGCCGTCGGGGACAGGATTCCTGTCCCCGTACGCGCACGATGTCCCCGGCCGGAAGAGAGTGTCCCCGAAGGCAGACTCCCGCACCTGTTCACGCGGATTGTCCCCAGCGCCGAGGGGAGGTGACACTGTCGGTCGCGCAGAAGGCCCCACCAGGACACAGCCGAACGGGGTCCACAGTGCGGGGGTCGGGCGCAGGGGAGCTCAGACCGCGCTCGACCGCATTGAGAGCCTCAGCCCTCGATGAGCTCGCGGATCTCGGCGGCGGTGAGGGCCGCCGGACTGAGTCCACCCGCGCCCGTAGCCCCGGCCGTCCCTCCAGCACCTTCGCCGCCGGTCTCGGCCTCGCCGGTCCCCTCAACGACCCGGGCGAAGAGCTCGGCCTTCTTCTCCTTGAGGGCCATGACCTTCTCCTCGATGGTGTCGGCCGAGACGAGCCGGTAGACCATGACCGGCTTGTCCTGGCCGATCCGGTGGGCGCGGTCGACGGCCTGCGCCTCGGCCTGCGGGTTCCACCACGGGTCCAGCAGGAAGACGTAGTCGGCCTCGGTGAGCGTGAGCCCGAAGCCGCCGGCCTTGAGGGAGATGAGGAAGACGTCGGCCTGGCCGGCCCGGAAGGCGTCGATGACCTTCTGTCGGTCGGGGGTGGAGCCGTCCATGTAGGCGGTTCGCACACCGGTGGCCTCCAGGTGCTCGCGCACGCCGGAGAGGTAGCGCGTGAACTGGGAGAAGACGAGGGCGCGGTGCCCCTCGGAGAGGATCGGCCCCAGGTGCTCGACCAGCACCTCGACCTTGGCCGACGGGCTCGGCCGTCGGCCCGGCCCCCTGTGGCCCGTCGCGGAGGCGGTGACGGCCTTGCCCTTCGCTCCCCTCGCGCCGCGGGCCGACCTCCTACCGGAGGCGCCCTTCCCGCCGGCCGTGTTCTCTCCGCTCTCGCGACTCTCGCCGCCCATGTCCGCTGAACCCTCAGTCCCGGGAGTCTCAACGTCCCCGGGCTCGGTTACGTCCCCGCCGTCGACGAGTGCCGGGTCGAGCGCCATCTGCCGCAGGGTGGTGAGCGCCTTGAGCGCGATGAAGCGCGACTGCGCCGTGTCCTCCTCCAGCAGCCCGAGGATCCTCTGCCGCTCGCGGGCCAGGCGCTGATCGTAGGCCTTGCGGTGCTTGGCGCCCAGCTCGACGGCCAGGACCTGCTCGGTCTTGGCGGGCAGGTCCGCGGCCACCTGCTCCTTGGTTCGCCGCAGCAGGAAGGGCCGCATCCTGCGCCGCAGCCGCCCCAGCGCCTCGGTGTCCCCGCGGTCGATCGGCTTGCGGTAGACCTGCCCGAAGCGTTCGGGATCGGGCAGCAGCCCCGGCGCCGCGATGCTCATGAGCGCCCACAGGTCCATGAGCGAGTTCTCCAGCGGCGTGCCCGTGATCGCGATGGTCGACGGCGACCGCAGCCGCCGCACGGCCTTGTAAGTGGCCGAGGTGTGGTTCTTGACGAACTGGGCCTCGTCGCACACCACCCAGGCCCAGTCCTGGGCCGTGAACTCCTCCTCACACAGTCGCACGATCGTGTAGGAGGTGACGACGATGTCGCAGCCCTCCGCGATCCGCGTCAGGGTCTCCTCGCGCTTGGCGGCCGTCCGCCTCACGGCCCGCACCCGCAGCCCCGGGCAGAAGCGCTCGGCCTGCTCCACCCAGGAGCCGACAACGGAGGTCGGCGCGATGACGAGCACCGGCCCGGCCCCCTCCGGCTCACCGGGGTCGCCGGAGCTGGTCGGCTCGTCGGCCGGGCCCTGCCCCTGGGCCTCCTCGCGCTCCTCGATGAGGCGCTGGACGGCGGCGAGCACCTGGACGGTCTTGCCCAGTCCCATGTCGTCGGCCAGGACCCCGCCGAGGCCCGCCTGGCGCAGGAAGTCCAGCCAGCGGTAGCCCTCGAGCTGGTAGGGGCGCAGCGTCGCCCGCATCCCCCGGGGCACGGAAAACCCGCCGGTTCCCTCGCCGGTGCCGCCCGCGTCGCCGCCCCCGGCGGACCGCCCATCGGCGTGCTCGGCGGTGGCCTCGGCGGCGCGCGCCCGCTCCAGCAGCCGCCCGACCCGCTCCTTCCAGCGGGCCGTGGCCCGCTCGATGACGCCGAGTGACTCCAGGACCTCGTAGTAGCCGGCGTGCAGGGCACTGACCCGCAGCTCGCCCTGCGCCTGCGGGTCGGCCAGCTCGCGCCCCTCCTCCATGAGGCGGGCCAGGGCCTCGATCTCCGGTCGGTCAATGCTCACCCACGTGCCCGACTCCAGGAGCACCTCGGGCTCCCCGGTGGCCACAGCCGCCATGAGCAGCGCCAGAGGGATCTCCTCCTGGCCCACGTGGACGCGCACGGACAGGGAGAACCAGTCGGGGCGGTCCTCGTCATCGCTGACGCTGGTGGTGATGACGGGGGCGGCGTCGGCCTCGCGGTAGTCGGGGACGTCGTCGTCGACCTCGACGTCGAAGGCCTCCAGCTCGCGCAGGGCCGGCAGCGTCTCGGTCATGAAGCGAGCCGTGTCCATGCCTCGCAGGTCCAGGGGCTGCCAGAGGGCCGGGTGCCGGCCGGCCAGGGGCAGCAGGCGGTTGAGGACCTCTCGGGCCAGGCGGATCTCCCCCTCGATGTCCCGGCCGGCGGTCTCGCCCTCGATGCGGCCCTCGGCCGCCGAGGAGAGGTCGGGGAGGCCGTGACTGTGCCGGGCTTCGCCGTTCTCGCTGATGTAGCGGATGGACCACTCGGTGGTCAGGTGGTGCTCATCGGCGTCGACGTGGACCGCGAGCGCGGCGCGCAGCGTCGTGGGCCGGGGCAGGCGGATGGAGGCGTCGGCGGACAGGACCGGCAGCGCCCGGGTGAGGGCCTCGAGGTGCTCGGTCTCGAAGCGCTCGACGTCCCCGGCCGGGATGGTGATGGCCTCGCCGTCTCCCAGCAGCACCCGGGAGAGGGCCTCGCTGGGGCGCGGTTCGAGAGGCATGAGGAGCAGCTCGCGTCCGGGCATCCACGTGTAGAAGCCGTGGACGGGGTCGCCGATGGGCATGAGGGAGAAGTTGAGGCTCAGTCCGGGGACCTGGAGGCGCCGCAGCTCCTCGACGTCGTCGATCTCCACGGCGGGGGTGATGACGACGTCTCCTCCCTCCTCCCGGGTGAGGTGGATGCCGCCGCGCAGCCCTTCGGCGAGGTGGACGGGCATGCCGTGGTGCTGGGCGGTGGTGAGGGTCAGGCCGGCCGCCACCCCTCGGCGCAGCACGTCCCAGACGCGGGCGGGCGCGGTCGTCAGGGAGAGGCGGTCGTCGGCGTAGTAGAAGCCGTGGCCGCCGGCTATTCCGGCCAGCTCGCGCAGGACGCCCATGACGTCGGGGTCGACGTCATCGTCAAGGCCACCGGTGGCGATCTGGCTCCAGGAGGCCCCCTGCCGGTTCCAGCCGCGCTTGCCCTCGATGAGCGGGAGCATGGACAGGCCGGCGGGGGTGCCCCACATGTTGCCGGGGTCATCGATGATCTCCAGGGCCATCCGACGGCGCGGGGCGTGCTCCACCCGCAGCAGGTCGGCCAGTCGGCTCTCCCAGGGGGCGACCCGGCCGGAGGAGGGGGCGGCGTCGGGCTCCTCCTGCGCCAGGGTGCGCGCGGTGATGAGCAGGGCGGCCACGTGCTTGCAGTTGCTGCCCACCGGGCACGAGCAGGTGCCGGCCCATGCCTCCGGGGCGCTCCGGGCGCTCTGCTTGCGGAAGACCATGGTCTGGTAGGTCCGCGTGCCCGAGCCCTTGGACTGGGCACTGATGATGTCCCCGTTCCCGGCGACGCCGATGCCCCGCACCCGGCCCTTGCGCGCGTAGTCCAGCCCGCGCTGAAAGGCCTGGTGGCCGACCCGGCTGATGATCTGGTCATCGGTGAGCTCCACCGGCCAGTCGTCATGCCGAATCGCGCGAGCCATGCCCCCAGGTTAAACGCGGGGTGCGACACGTTCGGGTGTCATCTGGGCGCCGATCGAACGCCCAGCGCGAACGGCCCGGTCTCGCACCCGGTCAGGCGGGAACGGGGCGAGGGGCCGGCCGCATCCCGGTCGGGTGGGTGAATGCCTCCCCCTTGAGGAGGAGCCGGGTCGGGCCCGGATCTCGCACCCCAGAGGGATCACATTCTGATGACGGCACGTTGTACTGGAGTCATGAATGCGATGCTGACCTGTGAAGAACTGTTCCTCCTGTTGACCAAGGACTCCGGGAAGCCGGAGAGCCGCATGACGTACCCGGTCTACGGGCTCACCGGTGCACTGCTCACCGACCTGCTGCTGGCCGGCCGTATCAGCCTGACCGAGGAGCGCAACCCCCGCATCTACATCGTCAGCTCCGAGCCGACCGGGCACCCCGTGCTGGATCGGGCTCTGGAGCTCCTGCCCGCCAAGGACGGCAAGCGATTCTCCTCCCTGGTGGCCTGGGGCAAGCTCAACCCCACCCGTCACATCGCCGAGTCCTTGGCGGCGGCCGGGGTGGTGCGTATCCACACCGGCGGGCTGTTCGGTTCGCTGAACCCCAGTTACCCGACGCTCGACCCCGTCCCCGAGCGGCAGCTGCGCGCGCGCATCGACGGCGCCCTGCGCGGGGTGCAGCCACCGACCGGCGCCGACGTCGCCCTGCTGTCGATCCTGCAGGCGCTCGGTGTCGCACCGACCGTCCTGCCGCAGCAGGAGACCGGACTCAGCCGCGGCGAGCTCAAGCGTCGGATCAAGGAGATCGTGGGGGAGAATCCCGTGGGTCGTGCGGTGCAGCGGGCCGTGGAGGCCGTGACGATGGCCATCGTGGCGGCCGCGAGCGCCGGGGCGCTGGCCTCATCCAGCTGATCGGGGAGCCGACTCAACGGACACCGCCGGGGACATTCTGCGCGGCCAGGTGCGTGTCCTTCCGGGCGGGGACCATCGACGCCGTCGGGGACCGGAATCCTGTCCCCGAACGCGCGAGACGTCCCCGGCTGGAGTGGAGCGTCCCCGGCCGCGCGACATGTCCCCGTCGGCGAGTACCGTCATTCATCTCCGAGCGCACGCAGCAGCAGATCCTGATCGACGTCGGACAACGGCTCGGCCCCGTCACCGCCGGCAGCAAAGGCGACCCCGGCCAGGACCGCGCCCAGGACCAGTCGGGCTCCGGCGTGAGGTTCCACATCGGGGGCACCCTCTCCGCGCGCCCGAGCCCGGTCCCGAATCTGCTCCAGATGAGAGCGAGTGGCGGCGAGGAGCTGACCGAGAAACAGCTCCCTGAGCTCCTGGTCCTGAGGCAGCTCGCCCAGAAGCGACAGCACCGCCTGACCGGTGGCCCCTGATAGTAACCGGTTCTTGTGGGCGATGAAGGCCTGCAGGTCTCCTCGCAACGAACCGGTGTCGAAGGTCTCGGCCGAGGAAGCGCCGGACTCCAGGGCCTCATCGGTCACGCCGGTCTCGATCATGCGTCTGGTCGCGGCCAGGACGAGTTCGCGCTTGGTGGGCCACCGGCGGTAGAGGGTCGCGGTGGAGACGCCCGCGCGCCGAGCCACCGCTGCCGTCGTCAGCGCTGCGTAACCACTCTCGGCCAGGAGGTCACGTACGGCCAGCATGATCGCCGGCCCCAGAGCGGCGTCAACCGGCCGCCCCGGGGCGCGCTTGCTCCTCGGTGCTTGTGAGCCCACTGCGTTCATGGGGAGATCGTACCGACCAATAATGAAACTGATTGACTTCGTTTCCCAGGGGTGTCAGGATGCGGCCATGCAACCATCGGCAGCACACTCCAGTGACAACACTGACAGCACTGACAACTTCGACTCCACCATCGATCTGAGCGGCATCCCGGTAGACACCAGCAGCCCCGTCATGGTCACCGGCGCCACCGGCTACCTGGGCAGCTGGGTCACCAAGGGCCTGCTCGACGCCGGCCTCACCGTCCATGCCGCCGTACGCGACCCTCAGAACATGAGCAAGGTGGCCCACCTGAACCGCATCGCCGAGCAGGTGCCGGGTACTCTGCGCCTCTTCGCCGGCGACCTGCTCCAGCCCGGCTCCTACGACGAGGCGATGGAGGGCTGCGCGGTCGTCATCCACACCGCCTCACCGTTCATTCGCGCAGTCGACGATCCCCAACGAGACCTTGTCGCACCTGCACTGCAAGGAACCCGCAATGTTCTGGCCGGTGTCGGGCGCACACCATCAGTCACGCGAGTGGTCCTCACCAGCTCGATCGCCGCCATGTACGGCGACGCCACCGATATCCAGGGCTACCCGGGGCGAATCCTGACCGATACCTGCTGGAACACCACCTCCTCCCTGTCCCACGAGCCCTACCCCTACTCCAAGACCCTTGCGGAGAAGGAGGCGTGGCGACTGGCCGCAGAGCAGGATCGGTGGAGGCTGGTGACCATCAACCCGTCCATGATCCTCGGCCCCTCACTGAGCAGCGCCCCCACCAGCGAGAGCTTCTCCACGATCAGGATGATGATCGACGGTACTGCCCGCCTGGGAGCGCCGCGCGTGGGAATCAGCGTCGTCGATGTCCGCGACGTGGCCCAGGCGCATATCGCCGCCGCCTTCCTGCCTGAGGCCCACGGCCGCTACATCGCATCCGCGGAGGACACCGACATCTTCGCTCTCACAAGCACTTTGATTCCACGCTTCGGCAGGTCGCTCCCGTTGCCGCGGCGCGCCCTGCCCCGGCCCGTCGTCGTGGCCATGGCACCCCGGCTCGGTCAGACTCGAACCTATATCCGGCGCAACGTGGGCTACGCGGTCCGCTCCGACGCCTCCCGAAGCCGCCTCGAACTGAGCACCCGATACCGACCGGCCCAGACATCCATGGAGGAGATGGTCGAGCAGATGCTCGCCCAGCAGGGATAATCACCCGCTCGCTCTCCCCCTCCGCCGGAGGGGGACATTCTGCGCGGCCGGGGACACAACTCACCCGGCGGGGACCTTCGACGCCTCCGGGGACAGAATTCCTGTCCCCGGAGGCGCAACACGTCCCCCACTGGAGTGGAACGTCCCCGGCCGCGCGACATGTCCCCGTCGGCGAGAAGGGCGTCACTCGCCCCGGGGCCGACGACGCCGGGCCGCGCGGGAGGTGCCGCCGTGTCTGCGCAGGTGGTGCCAGCGCTCGCGCCACTGGGCGTGATCCTGCTCGATCTCGGCCAGGCGAGCGGCCAGGCGGTGCGACTCCTCCAGCGACAGCCCTCGGGCGTGCATCCCCAGCTCGGCCAGCCGCGCAATCGCCGGCGTCGCCTGCTCGCGCAGGTCGGGCAGGCCCACCAGGTCGGGCTGCGTCGGCCGTCTCACCCCTCCGGCCGGAGTGCGCTCCCCCACCGGCAGTCTGATACCGCTGGGCGGCGACGCCGGTCGGCGCGGCTCCGAGACCTGCTCACCGACCGGGACCGTCGCCTCCTCGGGGGTGCGCCCGTCGGGAGCTGCCGGCCCCTGGACCACGCGCATCACCTCGTTGGCCGGCACGTGGTCGCTGCGGTGGCCCAGCACCAGCCCGGCGGCCGGCAGGACCAGCACCGACAGCACCCCGGCCAGCACGAGGGTGGAGGCGAAGGAGGTCGACATGGCCTCGGCACTGACCGCCACCTGGGTGACGGCCACGATGATGGGCAGGGCCGTCGTCGAGTAGACGGCGATCTGGAGGCTCTGGCGCATCGAGTAGGCGCGTGAGCCGTCCCTGCGTCGCTCCGCCCGGGAGGCCAGCCACACCGGCACACCCCGCACGAGCACCAGCAGCACGAAGAAGGCCAGCAGGTTGACCAGGTCCCCGCCGTCGAGTCCGGCCTCGATACCCATGCCGGAGGTGACGAAGAAGATCGGGACGAAGAACCCGTAGGCCAGGCCGTCGAGCTTCTCCTCGAACTCGGCGTCACCCTCGGGCAGGGCGTGGCGCAGGACGAAGCCGGCGGCGAAGGCCCCCAGGATGACGTCGAGGTTGAAGATGGCGGCGATCGCGCACAGCCCCACCAGGAGCAGCACGGTAGCGCGGATGGTGGTCTGCGCCGTCGTCGAGGCCCCCAGGTGGATGGCCTCGACCAGACGGCGCCCCACGCGCTTGACGCGGCTGGTGAAGCGGACGATGAGCAGGGTGATGATGAGGAAGACCGCCAGGATCACCATGCTCGCCCAGGTGGAGCGCGAGCCCAGCAGCAGCGCCATGACGAGGATCGGCCCAACCTCGCCGACGGCGCCGTGGTTGAGGATCGAGGCGCCCACCGCCGTGGGCAGCAGACCGCGGTCGCGCAGGATCGGCAGGATCGTGCCGATCGCCGTGGAGGTCATGGCAGTGGCGATGGCGATGCCGTTGGCCGACGCCGCGCCTCCGGTCACCCCGATGACGCTGACCGCACCGAAGGCCAGCCCCAGCGAGAGCAGCCAGGCGACGGCGGCGTGGCGTCCGCCCGCCCCGCGCAGCTCGTTGATGTCGATCTCGTAGCCGGCCATGAGGAAGAGGAAGGCGACGCCGAGCTCGCGCAGCAGCTCGATCGAGGAGTCCTCGATGGCCAGCCCCAGGCCGTGGGGGCCGATGAGCATTCCGCCCAGGATGAGGAGGACGACCTCGGGCACGAGCCGCTTGGGAATGGTCCAGGAGATCAGCGGCGCCACGAAGGCCACCGCGACGATGAGCAGCAGGGAGGTGAAAACCTGGGCCATATCGTCTCCTTGTCTCCAGTCGGGTGCGGGCAGTGCGGGCGCAGGGCCGGGCCCGGCGCCCAGGTCCGTACGAGCCAGTGAGACTACCCCGACCTTGGCCGGCCGAGCCCGCCATCAGAATCCACAACAGTTCATCGGCTCATTGATGCCGTGATGCGCTGGTGCGATCATGATCGTATGAGGACGACACTTGAGATCGACGACCGGGTCCTGTCACTGGCTCGTGAGCGCGCTCATCGCGACGGCGTGTCACTCGGGCGCGCCGTCTCCGATCTCGCGCTCCGGGGAATCTCCCACGGGGGCCGCACCAGTAGGCACGGGATCCCCTTGTTCTTCCCGCCCGCAGGCCAGCAGGCTCATGTGGTGACGCCAGAGCTCATCGAGCAGTACCGAGATGACGACCACTGATCGCCTGCGACTGCTTGACGTCAATGTCCTCGTGGCATTGTCGCTGCCCAACCATGCGCACCACGAGGTGGTCAGCGCCTGGTTCGACGGAGTGGATCAGTGGGCGACCTGTTCCATCACCCAAGCCGCATACCTGCGTCTCCTCATGAATCCTCGAGTCACCGGATTCGAGATCGCGGCCGCTGATGTGCTCTCCGGACTCGGTGAGCTGACATCGCTTGACGATCACGTGTTCCTTGTCGACGACGCCCCTCCTGCTAAGCCGTCCATCAGCTTCTCGAGACTGAAGGGCCCGAAACAAGTCACCGACCTGCACCTGGTGGACCTCGCAGCACGTCACAACGCTGTTCTCGCCACCATGGACGGACGCATGGTGCAGGCGCTCACGTCACAGGATCGACGACACATCGAGATCATTCCCCTGTAGGCAGGACTCGCCCCGTCCACAGAGGCCGGCCGGGCCCGCCATCAGGGCCGCCGGGCGCGCGGGAGGGTCACAACACGTCACAATGGGGGCATGCTCATGCCGTACTCTCCCTCCGCCGAACCACTCACGCGCCTGGCCGATGGGACGGTCAAGCAGATCAGCCCCTTCACCGGCACCGAGGTGTGGACCGTGCCGGGCCGCGCCAACCGGCCCATCTCGCACCCGGTGGCGGAGGTCCGCCCGCTGGAGGAGGCCGACCGCACCCACAGCTGCGCCTTCTGCTCGGCGCGCTACCTGGAGACGCCCCCGGAGAAGGCGCGCGTCGTGCGCGGGACCGACGGCGGCTTTGAGCGCCTCGACGCCGTCGCCGCCTCCGCCCTGTTCGACACGGTGGCCGAGTTCCGGCGGGTGCCCAACCTCTTCGAGATCCTCTCCTTCGACTACTGGCACATCAACCACGGCTACGAGATCCCCGACGCCGCCCGCGAGCGCATGGAGGCATACCTGGCCGAGCCGGCCGGCGTCGAGCACGTGGAGCGGGTGGCGCGCACCAAGCTGGCGGCCGCGGGCGCGGACCCGGGCTCCTGGGACACCATGAATGAGCGGGCCCGCCGTACCTTCCTGGCGGCCTTCTTCGCCGGGGGCCACGACGTCATCGTCGGCCGGCGCCACTTCACCGACGACGCCGTCGACACCACGGGCCTGGCCGGCTCGGGGACGCTGAGCGTGGCCGAGCACCGCGCCTACACGCGCCTGGCGATCCACGCGATGCAGAGCCTGTACGAGGCCAACCGCTGGGTGCGCTACGTGGCCGTGTTCCAGAACTGGCTGCGGCCGGCCGGGGCGAGCTTCGACCACCTGCACAAGCAGCTGGTCGGCATCGACGAGCGCGGCGTGACCAGTCAGCTGGAGCTGCAGAAGGTGCGGGCCAACCCCAACCTGTACAACGAGATGGCGGTGGACTACGCCGCCTACCAGGGCCTGCTGGTGGCGAGCAACGAGCACGCGGTGGCCTTCGCCGGGTTCGGGCACCGGTACCCGACGCTGGAGGTGTACTCGACGTCGGCCGTCCCCGAGCCGTGGCTCATGAGCCGCGAGGAGATCGACGCCGTCGCCGACCTGGTGCACGCCCTGCACGCGGCCACGGGCACGGACGTGCCCAGCAACGAGGAGTGGCACCACAAGCCGCTCGACGTGGACCAGCCCATGCCCTGGCACATCACGCTCAAGTGGCGGGTGTCGACCCTGGCGGGCTTTGAGGGAGGCACGAAGATCTACCTCAACACCATCGACCCGTGGACGCTGCGCGATCGCGTGGTGGCGCGCCTGGAGGACCTGCGGGCCGACCGGCTCATCGCGCCGATGGCCGTGGGCGAGGAGTGCCCGATGACACCCAACCGGCTCCTGTACAACCCGGTCCTCACCGCCCGGCCGTAACCGGGAGGCGACGTCGGACCGCAGCGGCCTCAGCAGCCCAGGGCGCTGCGCTCCTCCGGCCCCACCCAGCCCGAGCGGCCCTCCAGGGCGCGGAACCAGCGGGCCAGCGCCGGCCAGAAGGAGATCGACGGCGCCTCCCCGCCGGGGTAGTGCTGACGCCCGCCGTACTCGTAGGACTGGACGGTGGTGAACAGGCGGATGTCGCTGCCGGTGGGCTTGTCGCCGCACAGGTACTGGCCGATCGCGACGACGGCGGACAGGGCCGGCCCGTCGAGCATCGTCAGGCCGTCCTCGCGAGAGGCCTCCATCCGCGTGGCCCGGGCCAGGAGGGTGTCGATGACGTCGAAGCCCACGAGGACGCCGTTGGCCGCCGCCGCGGCCTTCTCCGGGTCCTGCGAGTGGGTGGCCACCGCGTGGCCGATGTTGATCTGCGAGCCGATCCACGCGTCCCAGGCGTCGGTGGAGTTGCGGCGGTTGAGCGGGTAGAGGTCCGGGGCGCCCTCTCGGTGGAGGTCCCACCAGGCGGTGGACAGGTCGAAGAGCATGTCGCCGGAGTCGTCGCTGACGACCTGACCGGTGGTGGTGTCCACGAGGGCCGGAACGGTGGGGGCGGGCTCGTAGCCGGGGGTCTTCTCGTAGACCTCGGCCAGGGAGCGGGCGCCGAGCGCCGGGTCGACGCCGGGCTCGCCGTCGGGGCCGGTCAGCTCCCAGTACCCGTCCGCGCCCTTGCCGTAGGTCCAGGACACGGGGATCGCCTCGGTCAGGCCGAGCAGGCGCCGGGCGATGAGGACGCGGCGGCACCACGGGCACGCCCCCGACGCCACGAGTCGGTAGCGCCCCGCCTCCACGGGCAGGTCGCCGCTGGGTACGAATCGGTGTGAGACTGCGATGGCCAAGGGGTGCCTCCCGGAAGGGTCGTCGAGGGGTCGTGATGCCCAAGGCTTATCATTCCTCGCGCGCCGGCCACCGTCACCCGATTCACACGGGGCGGAATCTCGCACTCCGCGCCCGCCGACGGGGACATTCCCCACTCAACGGGGACATCCTGCGCGTGGGGGTGCACTTTCTCTCGGCCGGGGACATCCTGCGCGTAGGGCGACAGGATTCCTGTCCCCGACGGCGTCGAATGCCCCCGCCCGGAACAACACGCCCCCGGCCGCGTCGAATGTCCCCGGTCACGGGGCAGGGGCAACATCACGGGTCAGGGAGGGACTGCATCACAGGCAGGCGGAACCCGCACCACGGGTCAGCGCAGCGTCTCCTCCACGGAGGCCACGAACTCCAGGGCGTCATGCCCGTCCCAGTGCGGCTCACCCAGCAGGTCGCGCACGCGGGCGCAGGCGGCCAGGGCCTGGTCGCGCTCACCGCGCTCGGCGTGCAGGCGGGCCAGCATGCACAGGGCGCGCGAGGCCGAGTCGCGGTCCTCGGTGTCCATGTAGCCGTCGTAGGCGGACTCGCAGTGCTGGACGGCCTGCCAGTTCTGGCCGGTGCGCCACAGGATCCAGGCCATGTCGTCGTGCCAGTCGCCGATCTCCCAGGCCGAGGAGTAACCCTCAGTGTCGGCCACGCCGGCGAAGGCCTGGCGGGCCTCCTCCATGATCTGGCGGGCCTCGTCGAGCCGAGCCCGGGCCATGGGCAGGGTGAGGTCGTCCACCAGTGCCCTGGCCGAGCGGCGCAGCGCCCGCCCCCGGTCCAGGCGGCCCTGGTCGGTGCGGGTGTCCTCCAGGTCGGCGGCCTGGCGGAACAGCGCGGCGGCGCGCACATTGTCCTTGAGGTTGGAGGCGGCCATCGCCGCGTGCGAGAGGTACTCCCCCGCCAGCGCCCGGCGTCCCTGGTCCTGCAGGATCCGGGCGGCGTTCAGCGAGTGCTCGGCGACGCTCTCCTCCTCACCCATGGCCATACCGGTCTGAGCCAGGAGCCGGTGCAGGTACAGGGCGATACTCTCGGCCCCGCTGCGCTGGGCCAGGGACAGCGCGGACTCCAGGACCTCGGCGCTCTCCAGGTAGCGCTCGGAGGCCTCCAGCGCCGACCCCAGGGACAGCAGGGAGGCCACGGCGTACAGGGTGATGCCGGCGGCAAGCATGATGTTGGCCTGCTCACGGAACTGGGCGATGGCCTCGTCGAACTGGCCCACCTCCATGGAGGAGATGCCCAGCAGGCGCCGGCCGCGGGCGGCCAGGACCGGGGAGACCTTCTCATGGCGGCGCATGACCTCCTCAGCCAGGAGGCAGCCGTTGTAGACGTCACCGCACTCGGCCAGGACCTCGGCCCGCGCCATGTCGAGAATGTCGTCCATCCGCTCGGCGTGGCGGTCCTCGGGGACGGCGTCGGCGGCGCGGGCGACGACCTGGATCGCCCCGAGCGCCTCGTCCTTGGCGTGCAGGTCGGTGAGGACCGAGGCCCCCACGAGCAGGGCGTCAGCGGCCAGGACGAGGGTGTCGGTGCCCCCGGGGTCGAGCAGCTCGGTGGACACCAGATCCTCGACCTGGGCCTCGATCTGCCCGATGAGGGAGGTGGCCCGCTGCAGGCGCTGGTCGCGCACGGCGTCCTGGGAGCGCTCGGCGATGGAGTCGGCGGTGATCTCGTTGTCGAGGTTGAGCAGGTCCACGTAGTAGGCGCCCAGCGGCCCGAAGGCCAGCTCGATGAGAGGGCGGATCCGCAGGCGCTCGGCGATGGCCTCGTCCATCTCGGTGCGGCAGGTCATAGCGGCGGCGCGCAGCAGTCCCGTGTGGTACTCCAGGCCCGGGATCTCCTCACCGATCGGGGGCAGCAGGTCGCGCGTGGCCACCTGGTCGACGACGTACCAGTAGTCCATCGTCGAGGAGCCGATGGTGCGACGGTGGTCGACGTAGCGGCGCACCGCCTCCTCACCATTGCGCACCGGCCGGGGACGCACGAGGTCCACCAGGGGGAAGGGCTCGTCGCCGCCCTGGTGGCTGGTGGCGGTGCGTCCGGCGCGGGCGCGACGGCCGGCCCCCTCCTGGCTCGACGACGTCGTGCGGGGCGCGTGCTCCTGGACCAGGCCGTTGTCGTCGGCCACGAGGCCCAGGAGGGAGGCGACGTCGGGCTCGGCACCGTCCCCGTTCACGGTCAGGCTCGTCTGGGCCGGCTCGGGCAGCTCCTCGGAGGGCTCCAGGAGGTCGACCTCCACACCCAGCCCGTGGACCGCGCCGGGGGCGGCGTCGAAGGCGGCCCGGGCCAGGGAGCGCTCCAGGTGGTCGGAGATGGTGGAGTTGCCGTTGCGCGTATCGAACTGCTGGGCCAGGCGCCGGGCCCAGCCGGTCATCTCGGCGTAGACGCGCGAGATGGTGGTGGAGGCCTCCAGCCCCGGCAGCGGGTACCACAGGTCGGCGGCCGGGACCTCGACGCCGAGCGCCTCCTCGCCGCGGCCGGCCCGCTCGGCCTCGCGCAGCACCAGGCTCATGCCGCGCAGGGCCGACAGCAGCACGTAGGCGGACTCGGCCTGAGCCAGCCAGGGCAGGTGACGGCGCAGGATCTCCAGGCCCCGGTCCACCCGCCCCACGAGGGCCAGGTACTCCAGGTGGTAGGACAGGGAGATGAGGGCCTTAGGACTGCGGCGGATCTCCCGGTAGGAGCGCAGGTGCGCCTCCCAGGCCGCCCGGGGCCGACCGGAGGCCAGCAGGGGCAGCAGCGCGAGGGACTGCGTGGTCTGGGGCTGCACGTTGCAGCCGACGGCGCCGGTCAGCACGGGCACGGCCGTGGCCACGGCCAGCTCCCAGGCCTCGGTGCGGTAGGCGAAGGCGACCTGACGCATGGGGTCGCAGCCCTCGCAATCGGCGTTCTCGTCGCGGTGGGTGGCCCGCCAGGCGGCCAGCTCCTCGGCGGCCTCCTCCTCGAGCCCCAGCAGGCCGGCGACCGAGGCGCGCTCACCGTGGACGACGTGCATGGAGGCGCCCTCGGCGCGGTAGAACTCCTCGAGACTGGCCTCGAGCTGACGCACCTTGTCCTTGGAGACCCTGGGGTTGGCACCCGCCACGGCCACGGCCCACTTGAAGTGCCAGTGCAGGGTGCGCACCTGAGCGTCCTCGAAGGCCTCGGGGTGGCGCTGGTAGCGGCCGAGGTTCCACACGAAGGGGGCCAGCGCCTTCCATGCCTCGTTGCCCTGCTGGTAGGCCTCAGTCAGAGCCAGCCGGGCGGCGATCCGCAGGTCCTCATCACCCAGTGCGTCCGCCCAGCTGACGGCCTCCGCGATGAGGGCCGAGGTCTGGGGGCCGTGACCGAGGGCATCGGCGTAGGCCAGACGCTCGAGGATGTCTTCGCGTGTGGTCATGGAGTCTGTCCTTCCGGGCGGAGCCTGACGTTGCACCGTCATGAGGCGAAGGCTCCCACCGTGTGCTGCAAGAACGCACGGAATGCGGTCCGCGCACCCCAGGGACGCCGTGGGAGGAGCGTCATCCCGCACCGCTCACCGGTGAACGGTGGCATGGGCATATCGGGCTCCTTTCGTCCAGAGGGCGGTCGTCCGACGTCCAGTGTTACCGAACAGTTATAGAATCCGCTACCGCTGCGGCGAGCGGCAACTCGGTCGCGGGGCATGTCGGAGCCGGGCACCACGCCCGGGCCGGCCGGCTCCAGGGCCGGCCGGCCTGATGGCGACTCCCATCGCACCAGTGTTCCCAACGGATGTCGCGGCGCCGGGTCCGCGAGACCCGCGTGCGCTAGGACACGAGCAGAGGCTTGGAGGTGTTGGTTGTCTCAACCCCGGTTCCGCCCTCAGCATCACCCGGGGCACCGGGGCCCGGCCCGTCGACGACGGCCGCCATCTCCACCGTCGCATCCGCCATGTCGGCGGGCACGCCCTCCGTCATCGCCCCCGCTGGAGTCTGCGCGCTCATGCGTGCGGGCCCTCCCGCCACCGCTGCGGCAGTGCCGGCAGTCCCGGCGGACCGGACGGGCTGGGGTGCCTCGGGCAGGGCGATCACGGTCGCCCCGTCGCCTTCACCGTCAACTTCCATCCCGGCCGTGATCCCCAGCTCGACGACGGGCCGCCTGTCGGCATCGGCCTCCTCGGCCACAAGAAGGCTGAGGACCTCGCGCAGGGCCTCCTCGACGCCGTCGATGATGAAGTCCAGGGTGCCGGCCAGCTGGGCGTCGTCGAGCCCGGCACCGATGTTGGTGAGGACCTCGGCACACAGGCCCAGGCCGGCGTCGTCGACCTCGGTGTAGAGGGCAGGGATGAGCCGGCCGCTGGAGACCTCCTGGGCCACGGTTCGCACCCGCGAGAGCTCCGCGGTTCCCGGGAGGGCGGCGGCGAGCTGGTGGTGGGCGCGCACGGCGAGGATCCGGCGGTCGACCACCATGAGCGCGTAGTCGAATCCGGCCACCGAGAAGCGCACCACCCCCTCGGACAGGTCGATGTCGTAGCGGTGACCGCGTGCGGCCAGCCAGGCGGCGAGCCGCCTGAGGGTCACGGTCGGGGTCACCGACCCCTCCGGCTGATTCCACCAGGCCATCAGTCCTCCTCCCAGGTGACGAGCTCGGGGAAGCGCTCCTCCACGGTGGAGAAGAAGGCGCGGGTCATGCCCAGGCCCATGTCCATGAAGGCGTCGAGCTGGACCTCGCTCATGCCTGCGCCGATGTAGGCCACCATCTGGGTGCTCAGCAGGAGCCGACTGGGGTCCTGGGCGGGGGTGACGGCCAGATCCGGGCCGTAGGTGGAGCGGTGCTGGGCATCGATGAAGGTGCGCATCTCATCGAGACGCTCGGCCGCCGGGCGCCCGCGCCACATGCCGGCCACGACGAGGGCGGCCTCCTCGTCGTGGAGGTAGACGCCGATGTCGCAGCCCGGGAATCCCATGAAGACGGCGCCGTCCTCCTCGGGGCCGGCGGCGATGCCGTGCCGGGACAGCCAGTTCTCAACCCTCTCCAGGGTCAGAGCCGGTTGCGCGCTCATGGGATCTCTCGCCTCCTTCCCGATGCGGGGCGTGATGCGGGTGCGGTGCGGATGGCGCCACCGGGGTGCGCGGCGCGGCTGGTTGTCCGGCTCGGGGCCGGTGGTGGCGCAGGACGGGCCTTCAGAACTCGATGTCGGAGGCGATGTCCGCGACCGTGTCGACCTGGCCGGCGCCGACCTGTGCACTGCGCACGCTACCCGCAGAAGCCCCCCGCCCCCTAGTCGAGTCCGGGGCGCCGACGGCGTTGGGCCGGTTCCCCGCGGTCGCGCCCGTCGGTCCGGCAGGGCCTCTGGAGGAGGCGGGGGCGCCGGGGCCGTCCGGGAGTCGCCCCAGCGCCTGGTCCAGGGAGCGGCCCAGGACCCCGGAGGCCGATTCGGCCAGGGTCAGGCACCGTGAGTCCATCTCATCGGAGGTCTTGTAGCCGCGGCGGCCGGCGGCCAGGCCTCGTCGCCCTTTGCCGGCGCGTGCAGCAGGGTCGTTGCGCCCCGCACGGGCGCGCTGGGCAGCGCCCGAGGAGGCGGCCCCTGCTCGCCCCTCCGCCCTGGCGTCGGATGACCGGGAGGAGGAGCTGTCTTGGGACTTCTTGCGGAAGCCGACCATGGTGGTCCTTTCGGGAATGGTGTCGAACGGCGTCGGGCCGAACGGGGAACGAAGAACTGACACATCGACGGGACGGCGAAGGAGTCGCGCGGTGCGCCGTCGGACTCGAGCCGTCTGCGCGCCGCCTGAGAGCCAGGCCGGACGGACGGCGGGTAGGAACGCTAGCGGGGCACCTCGCAGGAGAGCTGGTCGGCGGCGTGGGCCTGCTGGCTCCACAGCTCCTCGGTGAAGGTGTTGTCCAGGATGGCGCGGGCCAGGGGCTCGTCGGGACGCATGATGTCGCGCACCGTCTGGAGGATGAGCTGACGGCGGTCGTCGAGGCCCTCCTGGCCCAGGATCTGGGCCGAGCGGCCCAGACCGCCCATGAAGTTGACGTACTCCATGGCGTGGTACTGGGGGGAGACCTCGTCGGGGCGCAGCTGGTGGGTGCGGGTCTCCAGCGCGTTGCGCACATCGCGGCGCAGAGCCTCCTGGCCGCCCTCGGAGCGCACGTAGAAGGGCAGCAGACGGTTCATCATGAGGTGGTGGGCAATGGCGTAGTCGACGTAGTAGAAGAAGGCCAGGCCCACCCCCTCCTCGGCGGACTGCTCCGACTCGGACTTCTGCCACTCGGCGTAGCAGGTGGTCTTGGCGACCTCCTTGGCCCAGGTGGGTGCGGCCGCCATGGCCTCGGTGGGCTGGAAGGCCACGCGCGACTTGCAGCGCGGGCAGGTGATGAACACCGGCATGTGGTAGAGCTCGGGAAGCGGCACCGGGTCGCCGCACTTGTCGCAGGTGAAGGAGAACTGGGCCTGACGCCAGTCGGTCATCGCCCGGTTCCACTCCTCGCGGGCCTGCTCGGCGCGGCCGGGGGCGAAGACCTCCTCGATGATGTTGCGCAGGCGCACCTCGAAGCCGGCCACGAGGTTGGCCGCGTCCTGGAGGCGGGCGGAGAGCTGGCGGTCCTCCTCGATGGACAGGTCGGCGTCGATGTCCAGGAAAGGGGCGAAGTGCTTGGCAAAGACCCGCTGGGCCTTGGTGTGCAGGAACATGATCTGGGCCTCGACCTCCGAACGGAAGGCGGAGACGGAGGCCGGGTCGGTGATCTGCATCTCCATCGCGGTGCGGGCCGAGCTGACGCCGAACTCCCGGGCGCGAGCCTCCAACCGGTCCAGGTAGGTGCTCAGGCGCTGAGTGAGTGCCTGAAGCCGCCGGTAGTAGCGGACGTAGGCGGACATGTCAGGCTCCTTGCGGTGGAGGATCGGGATTATCACTGAGGAAGGCGCCGATTGCCGAGGGTGTGGACACGCGACCCGAGGCCGGCGACGACGCCGACGCACAGGCCCAGCGCAGAGGCGCCGACGGCTGCCAGCACTGTGGATGCTACTCAACTGGAGACTTCAACTGCGACCTGTTCGTGATCTTTGGGCCTCGCAAGGCTCAGCATCCGGGCAGGACTCCCCCTTGCCATTCCTCCGACGACGCGGCTTCTCGTCCACCCACAACGGCGACGCCATGCAGGAGAAAAGTCCCGGTGGGACCCGCGCCGGAGCGGGCCGAGACATGTCGGTGAGTGATAAGGATCATAGTGTTGGTGCTGGCGCGAAAGCGCTGGTCATGACGCCGCCCGCAACCTCTCCGTTATCTAAAAGATCGGGTGGACGGTCGGCGGCAGAGAGTGCTTGAGCCTCCCCACCCAGGCCGATAGGTTGAGGCTGCCCGTCCACGGGTGTCAGTAGACCTTCAGACACCCGGCCTTCTACCGGCCTCCTATGACACTGTCGTCAGCCCCTCAGGGCACGGTTGCCAGGCCCCACGTCAAGACGGCGCTGATCATCTGGTCAGTCCTGGCCATCGGCCTCGTCATCTACTACGTCTGCCTGCGCCAGCACGTGCTTCGCATCCGGGACCCACGGGGCGAGGTCTACGGGGCGGTCGCGCTCACAGCGGTGACGCTCGGAGGCCTCCTCGCAGCCCTGGTCATCCGCGTCATGACAGCGTTTCTGCACCGTCCAGCCGGGGGCGGAAGTCCTCCAGCGCGAGCACCCGGAGCACTACCGGGCTTTCGTCGAGTCGACCTGAGGCAGCCCCGCGCGTTCGTAGGGTGGGTCGCGCGTTCGTACCCTTTACCCCTCGAACGGGGCACTTAAGGTACGACCTCGACGATGGGGCCGACGACGGGGCCCGCTTTACAGGCGGGCGGCGCGGGCAGGGTCGAGGTTCAGGGCGACGTGTGCACCAGGAGCATGGGGGCACTGAGTCAGGGCGGTGGCGCGGGCAGGCTCGCGCCCATCGGGGGCATCAGCCCCGACGCCGTCCGGGCCGGCCAACCCCACCAGCCCCGCCAGCTCGGCGAGCCGCTCGGGGTCGAGCTCGACCTCGGCCTCCCACTGGCCGCGGCGCAGTCGCGAGGCCAGTACGGTGGCCGGCAGCATCTCCGCGGGCTCCCCCTCCGCGGCCTCAGCCACGCGCAGCGCACCGGGCGCGAGGGCGAGGTCGCCGACGACGTCGAATCCCAGGAACCGCGCCACCTTGCTGCTGCCGGGGTCGGCCCACAGGCGCTGGGGGGTGTCCAGGCGCAGGAGCCGGCCGGCCTCCATGACGCCGACCCGGTCGGCCACAGTCATGGCCTCGTCCTGGTCGTGGGTGACGTAGAGCGCCGTGGTGCCGCCCTCACGCAGGATGGCGCGCACGTCGGTGGCCAGCTGCTCGCGCAGGGCCCGGTCCAGGGCGGACAGGGGCTCGTCGAGCAGCAGCAGCCTCGGCGCCGGCGCCAGCGCCCGGGCCAGGGCCACCCGCTGGGCCTGCCCGCCGGACAGGGTGGTCACGCGTCGCCGCTCGAAGCCGGGCAGGCCGACGAGGTCGAGCATCTCGCGCACCCGCTCGCCCCGCTGGGCGCGCGGCAGGTCGGTGAGCCCGTAGGCGATGTTGCTGCCGACGTCGCGGTGCTCGAAGAGCTGGCCGTCCTGGAACATGAGGCCGAAGCCGCGCTTGTGGACGGGCACACGCACCATGCTCCGTCCGTCCCAGGCGACCTCGCCGCCGGCCACGTCCTCCAGGCCGGCCACCGCCCGCAGCAGGGAGGACTTGCCGGAGCCCGAGGCCCCCAGGAGGGCGACGACCTCACCGGCGGCCACCTCCAGGTCGACGCCGTCGACGGCGCGCAGGTCCCCGTAGGTCACGGCGAGCCCGCGCACCGACAGGCCCGCAGAAGCACTGGTGTCACTGGTGTTCGGACTCATGGCCGCTCACCTCCGTCCGTCCTGGGCCCGCGTGACCGGGCCGTCTCGTTGTTCTCGTTCGCCGTGCGCCGGCCGGCGTCCGCGGAGGTTCCGCGCTCCGGGATCGGCTGATGCGCCAACGCCCTGCCCGGCCTCGACGTCGCACCCACGAGTCCGCCCCGCCCGGGACCGAGCCGGGTCTGGAGCCACTCGCAGCCGAGCATGACGGCGGCGCTGCCCACCGCCAGGACCACGCCCCCGGCCAGCGCCATTCCCTGGTTCTGGGATCCGGGGCTGCCGATGAGCCGGTAGACGACCACCGGCAGGGTCGGCTCCTGGGGGCGGGCCAGGAACGACGTCGCCCCGAACTCCCCCAGCGACGTCGCCAGGGCGAAGCCGGCCGCCAGCCCACCGGCGCGCAGCAGCTGGGGTCCGTCCACGCTCAGCAGCACTCGGCCGGGCCCTGCCCCCAGGGCGGCCGCCGCCTCGCGCTGACGCGGGTCGATCGCGCGCAGCGCCGGCAGCAGGGTGCGCACCACGAGCGGCACGGCCACGACGGCCTGCGCCAGCGGCAGGATCCACCAGGAGCGGGTCAGGGCCAGCGGCGGGCGCGCCAGGGTGATGAGGAAACCGAAGCCGACCGTCACGGCGGAGACGCCCAGCGGCAGCATGAAGGCGGCGTCGAGCCCGGTGATGATCCGGGCGAGCGCCCGACTGCGGGGGCGGCGCGAGACGACCAGGCACACGGCCACCCCCAGGGTCAGGGCGATGGCCGCGGCCGCCACGGCCACGCTCACCGAGTTCGCGGCCGCCTCCCACACGGTCACGAGCAGAGCGCTGCGCCCGCCGGTCGAGCCCAGGTCGGTGTAGTTGTCCAGCGTCCAGGCGCCGTCGCGCTGCAGGGAGCGCACCACCAGCACCGCCATCGGCGCCACCAGCAGACCCACGACCGTGGCGGCGGTGACCGCGAG
>NZ_JASPEP010000020.1:0-54080 GCF_031292835.1 Actinomyces stomatis | reverse complement strand
ACGCGAGCCTGCGGATCCCGGGCCTGGCCGAGCGCCGCCTGCGCAGCCGCAGTGCCCTGGAGGGCCTGCTGCGCTCCTGGGCCGGGCCGCACACGCGCGAGGCGGTGGCCGAGGAGGCCCTCTACTACGCCGAGCTCCTGTCCCGGCCCGGTGCCGCCCACAGCGCCCTGGAACCGTTGCGCAACCTCGTGCTGTCCCGGGCGGAGACGGCGGCTCTGGACAAGCCGGTGACGGTGCCCGTTCTGTCGGTGCAGGGCGAGCTCGACCCGGTCCAGCCCGCCCAGGCCTATGCGCGCGACACCCACCACGTGGCAGGCGACCTGCGCCAGGTGACGATCCATCGCTCCGGCCACTTCCCCCAGGAGGAGACCCCTGCGGGGTTCGTCCGGGCGCTGCTGCCCTTCCTGGCCGACGTCGCCCCGCCCACTTCTGCCTGACACCTCGAGCCGGGCACGTCTCGCGCAGCCCTACGGAGTAACGGTAGGGCTGCGCGAGAAAAGCCCGGCTCGGCTGCGGTACGGCTGGGCAGGAGCGCCCGGCGCCGCCTCACCCCGGCTCACACCGGCTGGCGCAGGTTGTCCATGAGGGAGCGCCGGTCGAGCTGGGCGGGCAGCCAGGTGGTTGCCACCGCGAGCGCCAGCGAGATCCCGCTGACGAGGGCCAGCAGCCCCACCGGGACCGAGGCGACCAGGACCGCCATCCCGCCCCCGGAGTACAGCGCGGCGTAGACGGCGCTGAAGGCGGTGGCCACCAGCCCGAAGAGGATGCCGGTGACGGCGTAGATGACACCCTCCAACGCCGTGGAGGCCAGAACCGTGCAGGTGCGCGCCCCGATGACCCCCAGCAGCGCCCCCTCCTGGCGCCGGGCCCGCCCCACCATGGCGATGTTGGCGATCCCGCCGACGCCGGAAATGAAGAAGGTTGGAACCCCGACAGAGAGGAACCCGCTGACCGAGCCCTGCGCGCCGGTGGCCTGGCCGGCCCCGACGGCGGCGTAGACGGTGCCGGTCAGGGCCACGGCAATGGCGAAGGGGACGATCGTCGTCATCGACAGGGAGGCGCGGTGGCGGGCGTTGGCGCGGGCGGCGAACCAGGCGGGGCTACGGCCCGGGATGAGGGCGGTCCACCAGGTCAGCAGTGGCCGCAGCGTCCAGTTCGGCACGCTCAGGGCGGCGATCGCGGCGAGGAGCCCCATGGAGGCGCCGGCCATCGCGCGATCCCCCGGGTCGTTGAGGTTCATACCGGACGTGGCCATCTCCGCCCTCTCCGCATCACTCATGGGTAGAGAGCTCTCGAAGGGGGTCATGACCAGCCCCAGGAGCATGATGTCGACGACCACCCACTGCCACCACCGGGTCCGGGTCTGCGGAGCCGTGGCCTCCCGCAGCGCCTGCATCTCGGGGACCGACGCCGCCCGCCGGGCCGGCCCCATCGCGCCCAGGACGCAGAACAGCATCGTCACGGCGATGGTCAACGGCACCCCGAAGCCCGGCATGATGATGGGTAGATTCTGAGGAAACACGTCGAACTCCCGCCAGGTGAGCAGGTAGACGCGAACCAGCGGCAGGCTGGCCACCGCTCCCATGACGCCTCCGAGCAGCCCGATCACCCCGACCTGCGCCAGGATGATGCGGCGGATGCGGCTGCCGGGGATGCCCAGGACCTTCCACAGCGCGTGGGAGCGCTGCTGGGCCGAGACGGTCAGGCCCAGCGTCGTGGACAGGATGACGGCGGTGGCCAGCCCCGCGTAGGAGACAAGGCTGGAGCCGATGATGTGGGCGGCGTTGATGAGCTCAGCCGAGCCCTGGGCGTGGGCCCAGCTCAGGGCGCTGTACCAGGCGGTGATGATGACGCCGATGATGGCGCCGCCGACCGTGGCGACGAGCAGCGACCACAGCCACTGGCGGGCGTGGTGGCGCAGGTCGTTCCAGATGAGTGTGACCATGATCTTCTCCGATCCTCTCCTGATCCTGTTCCGGTCAGGCGGCGCGCGTGGCTCGCGCCGAGTGGACGAGCTCAGCGATCTGGCGGGCGTCACGGCAGCCGGTCCACTGCACCAGGTGCCCCTGACTCATGACGGCGACCGCGTCAGCTCTGGCGGCGGCCTCGACGTCGTGGGTCACCATGACCACGGTGGTGCCCTGCTCGGTGAGCCGGCGCAGCCAGTCCAGGACGAGGGCGGCGGAGTCCAGGTCGAGGGCGCCGGTGGGCTCGTCGGCGAAGACGATCCGGGGCCGGCTGGCCATGACACGGGCGATGGCCACGCGCTGGCGCTCCCCACCGGAGAGCTGGTGGGGCTTGAGGCCGGCGCGGTGAGCGAGCCCAACGGCGTCGAGGGCCTCCCGGGTCTGGGCGCCGCTCAGGGGACGCCCGGCCAGGCGCGAGGGCATGGAGACATTGTCGGCGGCGCTCAGGGAGGCAATGAGGTTGTACTCCTGGAAGACGAAGCCGACGTGGCGGGCGCGAAACCGGGCCCGCTCGGCGGCCCGCATCCCGGAGGTGAGGGCGCCGAGCATGGTCACCTGTCCGCTGGTGGGCTCATCGAGGCCGGCCACGCAGTGCAGCAGCGTCGACTTGCCCGATCCGGAGGCTCCCACGACGGCGGTGAAGCTGCCCTCGGGCAGGTCGGCGTCGACGTGGTCCAGGGCGGTGACGCGGGCGTCCTGGCGTCCGGGGACCTCGTAGACACGGGTGAGGCCGCGCAGCCGGATGGCGACGGGCGACGACGAGTCCGGCCCGGGAGGCGGCGTGGTCGATGGCTGGGATGTGGCGGAGGCGGCGGTCGGATCGGAGGGGGCCAGGGGCGGGTGAGCAGTCATGCCTCCAGCCTGACGGCGTCGCCCCTCTCATCCCATCCGGCCATCTGGCGGAAGCGGGGTGGGGCTAGCCCGACACCGGCCCGGGCCGCCTCCGCCCGACGTCTGGCATCCTCGAGCCGGGCCTTCTTCGCCTAGCCCTACAGAACCGCGGTGGGGCGACACGGCATCCGCCCGGCTCGGCGTCGGCTCCGCGGGCTCCGCCCTCAGACACCCACCTGGGGGCACAGGCCGGCCTCGAGCAGCACGCACTCGCCGCAGCGGGGAGAGCGGGCCGAGCACACCCGCCGCCCGTGCTCGATGAGCCGGTGGCAGCCGTCGGTCCAGCGCCACGGCTCCCACAGGGCCGCAATGTCCTTCTCCACACGCAGCGGGTCCTTCGACGTCGTCCACCCCAGGCGGCGCGAGAGCCTCCCCACGTGGGTGTCCACGGTGATGGCGGGCTGCCCGAAGGCGTTACCGAGCACGACGTTGGCGGTCTTGCGCCCCACTCCCGGCAAGGAGACGAGCTCCTCGCGGCTACGCGGCACCCGCCCCTCGAAGCGCTCGGTGAGCACCTGCCCGATGCCGAGCAGGTGCCCGGCCTTGGCGCGCTGGAAGCCCAGGGGCCGCAGGATCGCCTCGAGGTCCTCGCGCCGGGCCACTCCCAGGGCGGCGGCGTCGGGGTAGCGCCCGAAGAGCTCGGGGGTGACCGTGTTAACGCGTGCGTCAGTGGTCTGGGCCGACAGGACGGTGGCCACGAGCAGCTGAAAGGGGCCGTCGTGATCGAGGGCGCAGGCGGCGTCGGGGTAGAGGGCCATGAGCTCGTCGTCGACGGCGCCCGCGCGCCGGCCCGGATCCGCCACCGCCGACACCTCAGGGACCTCTGGGACCTCGGGGGCCGCCTCAGCCGCCGTCCCGGCCTCACTGCTCACTGCCCTGCGCACTGTGTCCTCTCTCCGCGATCTCGCCGGCGGCGCCACCAGCACCACCGGGGCACTCCTCCGAGCCTCGGCCCGCCTCAGAGCGGGTCTTCCTCCGCAGACCGCCATTGCAGTCGATCCCACCGCCGACCCGCAACCTCACCGATGGGACCGTGTCACACGACGCACCCGATTTTGCTCACCTCTCTTTGACCTGCAACACACGGAGGCTACAATGCTCGACGGCGTGCCACAGGTCACAAGCCGTGGCAGGATAGACCCGAGGGCTCCCGCATGCGGGATGCCAGCCCCCTAACCACCAGGAGGATCTCCGTGGAAGACAGCATTATCTCCAGGATCCCGCTCTTCGAGGGCCTGAGCCCGGAGGAGCAGGAGGAACTGCGCGCCATGATGACGCAGACGACTCTGCGCCGTGGCGAGACCCTCTTCAACGAGGGCGACTCAGGCGACCGCCTCTACATTCTCCTCTCCGGGAAGGTGAAGCTCGGCCACGCCAGCGCCGACGGCCGCGAGAACCTGCTCGCGGTGCTCGGCCCCGGCGAGATCGTCGGCGAGCTGACCCTGTTCGACCCGGGCCCGCGCTCCACCACCGCCACCGCCGTGGCCCCCACCGAGCTCCTGACGCTGGACCACAACCAGCTCATGACCTTCGTGGAGTCCCACCCGCAGCTGGCCAAGGACATGCTGCGCGCCCTGGCCCAGCGCCTGCGCCGCACGAACACCGCGCTGGCGGACCTCGTCTTCTCCGACGTGCCCGGCCGCGTGGCCAAGGCCCTGCTGGACCTGGCCGACCGCTTCGGATCGCCCACCGACGACGGCGTCCACGTCCCCCACGACCTCACGCAGGAGGAGCTCGCCCAGCTGGTGGGCGCCTCGCGCGAGACGGTCAACAAGTCGCTGGCCGAGTTCGTCTCCCGCGGCTGGATCCGCCTGGAGGGCCGGGCCGTCACGCTGCTCGACGTCGACCGCCTGCGCCGTCGCGCCCGCTGAGGTCCCGTCTCGGGTCGCGAGCCCTCAGCACAGCGCACCGGATGAGCCGCCGGGCGCTGGCACCCGCATCAACGACGCATATGACGCCGCGCCTGCGGCCGGGAGATACCGGACCGCGGGCGCGGCGTCATGCTTGGTGGGGTCGCCGAACGGCTCGTCAGGAGCGTGGGCGCTTGAGGTAGGCGATGAGGTTGTCCGTGCCGGACGGGCCGGGCACGACCTGGACGAGCTCCCAGCCGTCAGCGCCCCACTGATCGAGGATCTGCTTGGTGGCGTGAGTGATGAGGGGGACGGTGACGTACTCCCAGGTGGTCGGCGCGGCGGATACAGGCTCAGAAGATGCAGTCATGGGCCTCAGCCTAGAGCCCGCCGCGAGGCGCCGGAAGTCAGGAACACGGGGGCGGCCTCAGGAGGCGCAGCGCACCCGGGCCAGGATACGAGGGGCGCGACGGGCGTGAATCTCGGCGACGAGCTCGTCGTCCTCGCGCTCGAGCCACAGGCCCCAGTCGTCGACCTCGGGGAAGCGTCGCAGCAGCGCCCGCCTCTCCCGCTCGGTCAGGCCACCCCACACGCCGAAGCTGGACTCGGAGTTGAGGGCCTCGGCCAGGCACTCCATACGAACCGGACATGCGAAGCACAGTGATCTCGCGTCGCGCTGCTCAGCCCCCTTGCCGAAGAGCTGGTCAGGCTCAACGGCGGCGCAGGCCGCTCTGGCCGCCCAGGTCTGGTCGTCTTGAATCATGCTCACTCCCGATTCATTCAACGGCCGACGCCGTTGTCGGTCACGTCACAGTCGTTACCGTATGGCAACCGGGCACCGCACACCAAATCCTCCCCCCGTGACCTGGGCAATCCGACCGCCGCAGATCCCCGACAGCGCGCCGCGGACCAGCGCGTTCAAGGAGAGTTCTCTGATAGCGAGCCAATTGCCGGGCATCGGTCCCCCATCACCCCCTCGCCTTTCACACGGCCGAGGATTCCAGTTCTCACGGCCGGAAGGGTGCACCCGAACCGCAGCCTCCCAGCATGGATCGTGATATCACCGTGACCCTCACCTGAATATTTCTTAGGAATTACCTGTATGGCGACACTGTCTCGCTATGTGGCCGCACCGTCCCGTTCCCTGCGACCGTCAACGCCGTCGAATCACCTCGCCTCCCCACCAACCAGAAGGCATTGGGGCTGACCTCCTAGGGTCTTCCCAGCGCGAAGAGGGTCTACGCCACTGCATCCTCCAAGCGATTCCACGTAGGCTGGCGCCATGGCGAAATCCTCTGCGCGCGGGCGCTCACTGACACCACCCCAGGTCGTCTCGATGCTCGTGGTCTTCCTGACTCTCTCGTGCGTCGGCGGGGTCCTGTCCGCAGGCTTCGCCACTCCCTTCGTGGGTGTCACGGCAGCGCTGACCAAGGCATCCGCAGAGCTCTTCGAGGAGCTCCCCAGTGACTTCAACGTCCAGCAGCCCAGCCAGATCTCCACCCTCCTGGCGTCCGACGGCTCCGAGATCACCAAGTTCTACGCGGAGAACCGCATCGTGGTGCCCCTGAACTCGATCTCGGTCAACATGCAGAACGCCATCGTGGCCGTGGAGGACCAGCGCTTCTACCAGCACCAGGGCGTCGACCCCACCGGCATGGTGCGAGCCCTGGTGTCCAACAACGCCGGCGGCTCGCGTCAGGGTGCCTCGACCCTGACTCAGCAGTACGTGCGCAACACGCTCATCGAGACCGGCCTGAAGAACGATGACCACAAGATCATCCGCGACGCCACCGAGAGCACCGTGGCCCGCAAGCTGCGGGAGATGAAGTTCGCCCTCAGCCTGGAGCAGAAGTACTCCAAGCAGCAGATCCTCGAGGGCTACCTCAACATCGCGGCCTTCAGCCCCTCCACCTACGGGGTCGAGGCCTCCGCCCAGCACTACTTCAGTAAGTCGGCCAAGGACCTGACAGTGGCCGAGGCCGCTCTCATGGCCGGTGCCACGAACGCCCCCAGCGCCTACGATCCCGTCACCCATCCGGAGCTGGCCAAGAGCCGCAGGAACTGGGTGCTCTCCAAGATGCTGGAGGAGAAGTTCATCACCAAGCAGCAGTACGATGAGGCCGTCAACTCCGAGATCAAGCTCAATGTTCGGGACTCGCCTGCAGGTTGTGGGGCTGCGGGCAGCTACGCCTACTTCTGCACCTATGTGGTCAACGAGATCCTCGGCTCGGAGAACTTCGGGCCTAATGTCTCCGCACGCCGTCAGCTCCTGACGCGCGGCGGCCTGAAGATCACCACCACCCTGGACCGCGCGCGCCAGAGTGCCGCCGATTCCGTCATTCAGGCCAGAACTCCGATCGGGGACTCCGACGGAGCCAATTCCACCATCGTGTCGATCGAGCCCGGCACAGGAAGAATCCAGGCTCTGGCTCAGAACACCAACTATGAGGATTCCCAGCTCGTCTTCGCAGCGGACGCCAAGCACGGTGGAATCGAGCTCCCCGACGGAAACGTCGGCTTCCAGCCCGGTTCGACGTTCAAGGCAATCGTCCTGGCCGAATGGCTCAAGACTGGCCACACAGCCGGTCAAATGGTGAACGCGTCCGCACCGAAGAACTACTCGCCCAATACGTTCACAGTTTCCTGTGATCCCGCGCGCGCGGCCGGTTCCTGGCCCGTCAACAACGTCGCCGGGACCAACGCCGGCGTCATGACCGTCAGAGAAGCCACGAAGCAGTCCATCAATGCGGGCTTCACCGAGATGCTCAGGGACCTCGATGTCTGTGAGGTCACGAAGCTCGCCGCCTCCATAGGCATCACCAAAGCGGACGGGAGCCCACTGGATCCTGACCCCTCCATCGCCTTGGGAGGCACACCCGTACCACCGATCAGCATGGCCAATGCCTATGCAACCTTCGCCTCCGGCGGCAAGTACTGCAAACCCATCGCCATCGACCAGATCCTGGACGCCAGCGGGACCTCCATGGCCGTGCCCGGCGCCGACTGCACCCAGGCCATGGACCAGGGTGCCGCAGACGAGACAGCAAGAACGCTCCGGGCCACATCCGAACCAGGAGGTACCGCTAAGGACGCCGTCTTCGGCCGACCGATCGCGGGCAAGACCGGAACCACGGACGAGGCCGAGAACACCTGGTTCGTGGGATTCACCCCGCAGCTGTCCACCGCGGTCTGGATCGGTGACGCCACGGAGAGCGGCAGGAGCCTTGTAGGCAGGACGATCGGAGGAGTGTACTTCCCGAAGATTTACGGCAGTGACCTGGCCGTGCCGATGTGGCGCGACTACATGTCCCAGGCCGTGGCGAACGACCCTGTCCTGCCCATTCCCTCCCACGGGTGAGCGCCGCTCCCCGCGAGAATGACAACTGCACAGAAGAGGACCCGACTCCCCATGACGCCCTGCCCTGTCGGCCGCGCCGCCCTGTCCGTCATCGGCGCCACCGCCGCCCTGGGGGCGGCCACGCTGGCCTACAGCCTCATCGAGGCCAGGTGCCCCGTACTGCGGCGCATCGACGTGCCGGTGCTCGCCGCCGACGAGGAGCCCCTCACGGTGCTGCACCTGGCCGACCTTCACCTGACGGGTCACACCGAGGCGCGGGTCGCCTGGGTGCGGCAGCTGGCGCAGCTGCAGCCCGACGTCGTCGTCAACACCGGCGACAACCTCTCCCTGGAATCCGGGCTGGAGCCGCTGCGGCGGGCGCTCGAACCGCTGACGGGTCTGCCCGGGGCCTTCGTCATGGGCGACCACGACTACCGCTCCACCGTCTTCCGCCTGCCGACGCGCTACCTGCACCGGGACCCGCGCAAGGCCTCCAGCCGCGTGCGCGACGAGGACATTGAGGCCCTGCCCTGGGAGGAGATCCGCGACCTGCAGGCCGCCGGCGGCTGGGTGGACCTGACCAACCGGCGCGGCTCACTGACCGTGCGCGGGCGGCGCATCGAGCTGGTCGGCGTCGACGACCCGCACGCCAACCGTGACGTCCTCCCCGTCCCCGAGGCCGCCGACTCAGTGGAGTCGGCCACTTCCCTGCCGGCGATCCGCGACCACGAGGGCCGGGCTCTGCGACTGGGGCTCACCCACGCCCCCTACCGGCGGGTCCTGGAGGCGATGTCGGCCGACGACGTCGACCTGGTCCTGGCCGGACACACCCACGGCGGGCAGCTGTGCGTGCCCGGGGTAGGGGCACTGGTGACCAACTGCGACCTGGACCGGGGGCGCGCCTCGGGCCTGTCGCAGTGGCCGGGCCGTCTCGGGGACCCGCGGGCCGCCGACCACATGTACCTGCACGTCTCCGCCGGGCTGGGCACAAGCCCCTACACGCCCGTGCGCCTGGCCTGCCGGCCCGAGGCCACGCTGCTGCGGCTGCTGCCGGCCTGAGGGGCGGCGCACCGCCCCAGCACATCGTCCAGCACGCCCCCGGCACCTCAGCCCGCGCTTCCCCCACCAACACTTCGACAGAATCTTCATAAATGACGCGGAGCCGTGTCTTCTATGAAGTTTTGGTCGATTTGTGGGGCCTGGGCACTCAGGGGGCCTGGGTGTGGCAGTCAGTGACGCCAGCGAGCGAAGCCGCCCTCGGAGTTGATGACCTGCCCGGTGATCCAGCGGGCCTCATCGGTGAGCAGCCAGGTGATGAGGCGCGCGGCGTCGTCGGGCTCGCCCCAACGCCCCTGGGGGAACATGGCGGCGATCGCCTCGCGGTCCGCGTCGGTGACGTAGCCGGTGTCGACGGGGCCGGGGTTGACCGTGTTGACGGTGATGCCGGCGTCAATGAGCTCCTCGGAGATCGTCGGGGTGAGGCCGGCGATGGCGGCCTTGGCGGCGGCATAGGCGATCTCCCCGGGCAGAGGGCCCAGGCCCTGGCCCGAAGTGAGGAAGACGATGGCGCCGCGGTGGTTGTCGACCGATCGACTGCCCAGACCTCCGGAGCGGGCGGGAGCGGGCGAGGCGAAACCCTTCTGGGCGGCGAAGGCCTGCGCCAGGAGGATGGAGGCGCGGGCGTCGACGGCCCAGTGGGCGTCCAGGACGGCCTCGGTCATCTCGCTGAGCGGACCGTCGGGGCTGCTCATGGCCTGGTTGCACACGAGGGCGTCGAGGTGGCCGGCGGCGGCTGCGGCCTGCTCGACGACGCGGACCGGCTCCCCGGGGGCGGCCAGGTCGACGGGGATGTCGACGAGCCGGGCCGAGCCGACCAGGTGGGTGCGGATGGAGGTCATGACGGCGTCGATGTCGTCAGCGCCCCAGGGCTGGGAGGCGTCGTGCGGGCGGTAGTGGTGGGCGACGACGCTCGCCCCGTAGTCGGCGGCGCGGCAGGCGATGGCGTGGCCGATGCCGACGCGGCGGCTGACCCCCGTGACCAGGACGGTGCGCCCCGCCAAAGGCAGGGGATCGCGTCCGCCGGGGCGGGCAGGAGCGGCGGTGGGGTGTCCGCAGTGAGCATCAGTGGTCATACCGGCAAGCGTAGAGGGGCCTTCCGCGCGTACGGGGGCGTTTTCTTTCCGCCGGGGGCATTCTGCGCGTGCGGGGACCGTCTTCCTGTCCCCGCACGCGCGAGACGTCCCCGGCCGCGATGAAATGTCCCCGACGGCGTCGATTGCCCCCGCCGGTTCGAGGGGCGAGGGAGCGAGAGGAGGCTGGTGGGGGCCGCGTCAGTCCTCGACGTGCGCGAGCTCGCGGGCGAAGGCCTCGTGGTTGGTCTGCGAGGACAGGACGAAGCGGATGAGGTCAAGGCGGCCGACGGCGTCGGGATCGGTGTGGGAGCGCTGTTCGACGGCGCGGGCCCGGGCCACGGCGATCTCGGCGACCTTGGCGATCGGCCAGCCGTAGACGCCGGCGGAGACGGCCGGCAGGGCGATGTCGGTGCAGCCGAGCTGGATGGCGAGCTCCAGGGAGTTGTCGAAGCAGGCGCGCAGCAGGGCGGGATCGTCCTCTCCGGCGTGACGGTTGGGGCCCACGGTGTGGATGACCCAGGTGGCGGGCAGGTCGAAGCCGGGGGTGGCCACGGCGCGGCCGACCGGCAGGCCGTCGGGCAGCTCGGTGTCGCGCACCTTCTGGCAGGCGTCAAGCAGGCGGGGGCCGGCGGCGCGGTGAATGGCGCCGTCGACTCCCCCTCCGCCTAGGAGGGTGCTGTTGGCGGCGTTGACGATGGCGTCGACCTTCTCGGTGGTGATGTCGCCGACGACGGCCTCAATGCGCATAGGGGCTCCTTGTCTGCAGCGGGTGGCTCTGCGGGCGCCTTCTCAAGCCCCGCTCGACCCGCGCGTCTCTTCGGGTGGACCCATGGACCCGAGGATGACGGGTCCTGGACTGGTGAGGGCCCTCCGGGGTGAGTCAGTAGGAGGACCGGTCGTCAGCACCCTGTCACGGTGGGCACCTCGGGCCAACCGGGTTCCGACAGGGAGCGAACACCGACGTGACGGAGGACTCAGTGGCTCTGATTTCCTCCCTGCGGTGGGTGGAGGCTATGCTGTCGCCTGCTGCACACGGGGTGTGGCGCAGTTTGGTAGCGCGCTTCGTTCGGGACGAAGAGGTCGTGGGTTCAAATCCCGCCACCCCGACGACGAGGACGTCCGCGAGCTTGCTCGTGAGACGTCCGAGGAGGAAGGGGTAGGAGGCCGTCAGGCCGAATACCCCGACGATGAGAAGACCCATGAACTTGCTCATGAGGTCTTCGAAGAGGAGGGGGTAGGAGGCCGCCAGGCCGAATACCCCGACGATGAGAAGGCCCACGAGTTCGCTCGTGGGCCTTCTGCCGTGTCATGACCGTCATCCCGTAGACCTCAGGCGCCCGACCGTCGCTCCCCCGCGTCATGGACGCGTCCGTGACGCGGGTCCTGTCCACTCACAGGAGCAGACAGGACCCGATAGCGGTCTCCGGGCACGGTGCCCCTCTCATCCCACCCGGTCTCTCACCCCGTACGGCCACTCCCCTGCACCGCCGGCGGGACCGGCCGGTCCCGGCCCGCCCCGCCGGCCCGCCCCACAGCCGGGACATATGCCACCCACAGGCGCACCGGTTAGGCTGGCTCCCGGTCACCCAGCCGGAGGAAAGGACGAGCGAGCGTGAACAAGTCCCCACGCGACTCCGCCGCCTCTCCCTCTCCTCGAGCCCCACGGCGTCTGAAGTACGTCGAGGCGCTCCTGTGCATCGGCTTCGCCCTGGCCTTCATCGTCTGGACCTACCTGAGCGCCCCGGGCCCTCTCGCCCCACACACCAAGCAGCACCCTCCGGCCATCGACGCCCTCCTGCCGACCCCCGACACCCAGCCCAGGTCAGTCGCCGGACAGCTCGCCGAGGCCTTCGCCACCTTCACCCACCCCGCCCTCATCCTCGGGCTCATCGCGACCTGGGTCATCTACGCCTACACGGCCCGCATGCGCCGCCTGAGCGTCTCGCTGGCCATCGCCGCCGCCGGCATCCCCACCCAGTTCCTCATCGCCCTGTACCTGGCTCACCCCGACCCGGGCTCCGCCTTCTCCGACTCCATCGCCGCCTTCACCTACTCCTACCCCAATGCGCACATCACAGCGATGACCCTGGCCTCCTGGGTCCTGGTGACCCTCGCGCGCGCCCACCATCGCAGCACCATGGTCGCAGCCGGCACCGTCCTGGGCTACGCGGCCGTCGCCGTGACCGCCGTCGGACAGTGGTACATGGGCCTGGCCTCACTCAGCGACCTCATCGGCGGCTTCCTCCTGGGCGCCGCCTTCGCGAACCTGGCCCTGTGGGTCGGCGGCATCGACGCAATCCTCACCAGCTGGGTCAACCGTCGCCTCTCGCGCGCCAGCAGCGAGAAGCGCGCCGCCGTCATCTACAACCCCACCAAGTTCGACGACCTCTCACTCCTGCGCCGTCGGGTCGCCGCCGAGGTGCGTGCCGCCGGCTGGCTGCCCACCGTCTGGCTGGAGACCACCCCCGACGACCCCGGCCGCTCCATGGCCGATCGCGCCCTGGAGGCCGGCGTCGACCTGGTCATGGTGGCCGGCGGGGACGGCACCGTGCGCGCCGTCTCCTCCCAGCTGGCCGGCACCGAGATGCCCATGGCCCTCATCCCCGCCGGCACCGGCAACCTGCTGGCCCGCAACCTCTCCATCCCCTTGGACACCGACGCCGCCATCCGCCTGGCTCTGCGCGGCCACCTCAAGGCCATCGACATGGTCACCTGCACCTTCGACGACGGCCAGGAGCGTTTCGTCGTCATGGCCGGCATGGGCCTGGACGCCCAGATCATGGAGTCCACCGACTCGGGCCTGAAGAAGGTCATCCGCTCGGGCGCCTACGCGGTGGCCGCCGTGCAGAACGCGGTCCCCGACCCCTTCACCGCCACCATCACGCTCGACGACGAGCCCCCGGTGCGTCGCCAGATGGTGATGGCCCTCATGGGCAACGTCGGCACCATCACCGGCGGTATGACGCTCTTCCCGCGAGCCACCCCCTCCGACGGCCTGGTCGACCTGCTCCTGGCCAGCCCCGGCAAGGTCGTGGACTGGGCCCGCCTGGGGGCGCAGATCCTCACCGGCCAGGAGATGGAGGGCTTCACCCTCACCCGCGCCCGGAAGGTCCTCATCGAGGCCGACCGCCCCGTCCCCTTCGAGCTCGACGGCGACACGGCCGGCTCCACCCGCACCCTGCACGCCGAGGTCGAGGACGGCGCCCTGCACGTCGTCGTCCCCCAGTGAGCCACCACCCCCGACGAGCCCCCTGTCCCACCCCACGACCCATACCTCTCACGTGAGCATCGTGACGCATCCGTGACCGCCCCCGCTGCCCTAGACTGACGCCCAGTTGTTGCCCAAATGGGCAACAACGTCACCCATATGGGTACCCGCGCCCCGATCGCATCGTCGGTGCGACCCTCTCTTTAGCCAGCAGGAGTTCCATGCGTTCTCGTCTTACGGTCGCCCTCGGCCGCACAGCGCGCCTGGCCGCCCGCATGCGCGGCGGCGGCAGCGGCGGCACCGCCTTCCCCGGCCTGGTCATGGAGCGCACCGACCCCGGTTTCCTGGAGCGCACCCTCAGCCGCCTGCCCCGCGGCGTCATCGTGGTCTCGGGCACCAACGGCAAGACCACGACCACCAAGATGGTCGTCCAGCTCCTGCGCGAGCAGGGCCTCAAGGTCTTCACCAACCGGACCGGCTCGAACTTCGTGCGCGGCGTGCTCGCCTCCCTGCTCACCGAGGTCGACGCCGCAGGCAACCTGGACGCCGACATCGCGGTCCTCGAGCTCGACGAGGCGCACGCCGTGCACTTCGTGGCCCGGGTCCGCCCGCGCGCCTGCCTCCTGCTCAACGTCATGCGCGACCAGCTCGACCGCTTCGGCGAGATCGACTACACCGCCTCCCTCCTGCACTCCATCGCCAAGGCCACCAGCGACGTCGTCGTCCTCAACGGCGACGACCCGCGCCTGGCCGCCCCCGCCTTCCTCGAGGACGTCACCGCCCGCGTCGTCTCCTTCGGCGCCGGCGAGGACCTGCGCTCCCTGTTCCTGTCCGACGACGACCTGCGCACCGGCCTGGTGAGCCCCCGGGAGGACGGCCAGGCCCCCGGCCCACGCGTCACCCTGGAGGCCATTAACGGCCAGCGCGCCACCGTGAGCGTCGACGGGACCTCCCACGAGGTCGACTTCGCCATCCCGGGCGTCCACAACCTGCTCAATGCCTGCGCCGCCCTCGGGGTGGTCCTGGAGGTGCTGGGCGAGGACGCCGACCTGCCCGGGCTGCTCACCACCCTGGGCTCCGTGCAGGCCGCCTTCGGCCGCGGCGAGGTCCTCACCCTGGACGGCCGCCCCGTCCAGCTCTCCCTGGTCAAGAACCCGGCCGGCTTCCGCATGGGGCTGCTCTCGGCGGCCTCCCAGGCGCAGGACGGCGAGGTCGTGGTCGTGGCCATCAACGACGAGTACGCCGACGGCCGGGACATGTCCTGGCTGTGGGACGTCGACTTCTCGGCCCTGCGCGCCGGCGGGGTCACCGTCGTCACCGGGGTGCGGGCCTGGGACATGGCGCTGCGGCTGCACTACGACGACGTCGATGTCGCCGACGTCGAACCCGACCTGCGCCGGGCCGTGGCCCTCATGCGCAGGGCTGCCGCCGACACCGACCGCCCCATGCGAATCTTCACCACCTACACCGCGATGCTGGCCCTGCGCTCGATCCTGGGCGAGATGACGGACGTTGAGGAGGTCATGTCATGACCGCGCGTTACGAGCACACCACCGACGGCCCCGCCCGTGGCAGCCTGCGCCTGCTCCAGCTCTACCCGCGGGACATGAACATCTACGGCGACTGGGGCAATACGCTCGTGCTGGCGCGGCGCGCCCAGTGGCAGGGCTACGACGTCGAGCTCCTCTCCTACGACCCGGGCGACGAGCTGCCAGGCGACATCGACATCCTCGTGGGCGGCGGCGGCCAGGACTCCGGTCAGGACCGCATCAAGGAGGATCTGGTCAAGGTCGGCCCCACCCTCAAGGCGTGGGCGGGCGACGGCGTCCCGATGCTGGCGATCTGCGGCCTCTACCAGCTCTTCGGGCACGGCTTCACCACCGCCAAGGGCCAGGAGATCCCCGGCATCAGCCTCATGGACGCCCACACGGTGGCCGGCGACACCCGCCTCATCGGCAACATCACCCTGGATACCGAGGACTTCGGCGCGGTGGTCGGCTACGAGAACCACTCCGGCCTGACCACCTTGGGGCCGGGCGCGCGTCCCTTCGGCACCGTGCGCATGGGCGACGGCAACAACGGCAAGGACTCCACCGAGGGCGGCCGCGTCCACCACGTCATCGGCACCTACCTGCACGGTTCCCTGCTGCCCAAGAACCCGACCGTGGCCGACTGGCTGCTGGCCCGCGCCGCCGAGCACGCCGGCGCCGCCTGGGAGCCCGAGCCGCTCGACGACGCATGGGCCGAGCGCGCCCGCGCCGTGGCCATGTCCCGGCCCCGCTGACCTCGGCACCGAGGCGGGGCCGGCAGAGGGCGGCGCGCCCTTCCATCACACAGGTCCGTCGTCACACCCCCTTATTTTCACAACTCATTTCGGATCTAATAGACGAGAAGAGTGAAGAGATTCATGTCACTCTTATTGGATACCAAGTATTTTCCAAGGTTCGTCCCATGGAACCGGAAGGAAACCGACCAACACCATGCCCCTAAAAGGCATTGAAGTCTCATATTAGATATATTCACCATCCGGTCACCCGCTGTTGGACACTGATTTATTCCGGCCGAGACCACGGCGTGACATCAGTGCGTCGGGCATTGCAGAATATCTGCCATGACAGCACAGAATTCTTCCGGTTTCGATTGGCCCGCCCGTTCCGCCGACAAGATCTGGCTCGGCGTCTGCGGAGGCCTCGCCAACAAATGGAACGTCAACGCCTGGGTGGTTCGCATCGCCTTCTTCCTCTTCGTCGTGCCGCTCGGCTACGTCTACTACCTGGGCGCCCAGAACATGCCCGCCCCCTCCGCCCGCTAACCCACCACCACCTCGCCAGACAGCCTTAGCGCCCTCACAGCCCTTGAGGGTCGCATAATGCGGGGAAGCAGTTCCCGGCCTCAGGTAGAAACATCCCCGAACAACCATCCCGACATATTGCCAACCACCCACTTCCTACTTCCGCGAGAAGAACCTTGCGGAAGTAGGAAGTGATCTCACTATATTTTTACGGATCGACACCGTTGTCATCTCTTGCCCGGAACACGCGCAGGCCCCCGCTCTCAGGCTTCACCAAGGAATCGAACCCCTTCCCCGCCACGCCTCCGGATAGACGCACTACGCTGAAGCAGAACGCCTCCTGACCTGCTGCGGGATAGAGAAGCATTGCCTTAGACTCACATCGACGAAGCCTCCTTCAATGTCGACCCGAGGACACCATGGATTTTGCTGTTCCACGACACCGCGCCCCCGACGGCACCGCCTACCTTCCCGAACCAGGCGCCGCCACCTTCGCACTGTCGGACCTGAGCCCCGGCACCAGCGGGCGCATCACCGGCCTGCTTGACGACGGCGTCGGCGGGGTCCTCGTCAAGCGCCTGCGCAACCTGGGCTTCGTCCCCGGTCGGATCGCCACGCCGCTGCGCCGCGCCCCCATGGGGGATCCAGTGGTCTACCGCGTCTCCGACTACGAGCTGTGCCTGCGTCGCCAGGAGGCCCGACTCATCCAGGTCACCGCAGTGGAGGCCGAGAACCGCATCATCCTCCAACCCAGGCCGGCCGGACGGCACGCGGCCGATGACCCCGCAGCACCGAACACGGGAGAGACTCTGTGAGCACCCACGACACTACGCAGCACGCCCCCGGGCATTCGCAGAGTTGCGAGCAGCCCTACGACGGCGCCGACTGTCACTGCGGCTCGGGAAGCTCCAAGACCCTGGTGACCGGCGCCCCGCGCGTCGCCCTGGCGGGTGCCCCCAATGCCGGCAAGACCTCCATCTACAACGCCCTGACCGGCCTGCACGCCAAGACCGGCAACTACCCCGGCGTCACCGTCCAGCGATCGCTGGGTACCTGCAAGGTCGGTGGTAAGACCCTGACCATCGAGGACCTGCCGGGCGCTTACTCCCTGGACCCGATCAGCCCCGACGAGCAGATCGTCCACGACGTCCTCACCGGGACCTCGACCACGGTCAGTGCCCCGGATGCCCTGGTCATCGTCGTCGACGCCACGACGCTGCAGCGCGGCATGAACTTCATCGCCGAGGCCCTCGCCCTGGAGCTGCCCACCTGCCTGGTGGTCACCATGACCGACGAGCTCAGCCGCCGCACGGGCCGACTCAACGTCGCGGCCCTCGGACACGCCCTGGGCATCCCCGCCGTGCGAGTCATCGGTCACCGCGGCGTCGGCATGCCCGACCTGCGCGCCCAGCTGGCCCAGGTCGAGAACTGGCAGCGCACCCCGCTGCCGCCGCCCACCGACCCCGACGAGATCACCTCCTGGGCCGACTCGGTGCTGGCCGCCGCGGACTACCAGGCGCCCCAGAGCGACCAGATCACCTCCGCGGTCGACAAGGTCCTGCTGCGGCCCGTCCCCGGCACCATCGTGTTCTTCACGATCATGTTCCTCTTCTTCCAGGCGATCTTCACCTGGGCGGCGCCCTTCCAGGACGCCGTCGAGGGCGGCTTCGGGTATCTGGGCGGGCTGGTGCACAGCTGGCTCGACGAGTCCCACCCGCTCATCGCCGGGCTCCTGGGAGACGGAATCATCGGGGGTGTGGGCTCGGTGCTCACCTTCATCCCCCAGATCATCATCATGTTCCTCATCATCGCCGTCCTGGAGGGCGTGGGGTACATGTCCCGAGCCGCCTTCCTCATGGACAAGGTCATGAGTATCGCCGGGCTGGAGGGACGGGCCTTCGTGGCGCTGCTGTCCTCACTGGCCTGCGCGATCCCCGGGATCATGGCCACCCGCACGCTGCCGTCCACGAAGGACCGGGTGGCCACGATGCTGGCCGCACCACTCATGACCTGCTCGGCCCGCCTGCCCGTCTACGTCATCATGATCTCCTTGACGGTCGACGGCAACGCCAAGGTCGGCCCCTTCGGAACCCGCGGCGTGGTCATGTTCGCCCTCTACCTGCTGGGCGCGGTCTCCGCGATGGCGGCCGCCTGGGTGGTCAAGCAGCTCACCGACCGCGGCAGCGTCCTGCTGCCCTTCTACATGGAGATGCCGCCCTACCGCATGCCCCGCGTGCGCACGGTCCTCATCATGGTGTGGGACGCCTGCAAGGGCTTCCTGAAGAAGGCCGGCACGATCATCACCCTGACCACCGTCATCCTGTGGGTGCTGCTCAACGTCCCCATGCGCTCGGACGCCCAGTTCGAGGCCTTCTGCGCCTCCGACACCCAGTGCGCCGCCATCTCGGCGGCCGTGGAGAACCCGGAGTCGTCCACCGTCAAGGGGGATGACGGCGAGGTCATCACCGACCCCGAGGAGCTCGGCAAGCTGCTGGAGGCTCAGAAGACCTCCTACACGATGGACAACTCCTGGGCGGCCAAGGGAGGCAAGGTGGTCCAGCCGGTCTTCGAGCCGCTGGGCTTCGACTGGCGCATCAACGTCGCCACCCTGTCCTCGCTGGCGGCGCGCGAGACCTTCGTGGCCACCCTCGGGCAGATCGCCGCCGCCGAGGACCCCGAGGACCCCGGCGCCCACCTGGCCACGATGACCTACCAGAAGGACACCCTGACCAACAAGGCAGGCGACCAGTTGTTCAACCCGGCCACCGTCATCGCGGTCCTCGTGTTCTTCGTCTACGCCCTGCAGTGCATGGCCACGGCCGGTGCGATGCGCCGCGAGACCGGCACCTGGAAGTGGCCGATCATCGCCTTCACCTACATGTTCGTCATGGCCTGGGTCATGGCGGCAATCAGCCGCGCACTCGTGGCCGCCTTCATGTAGGTGGAGAGCAGCACGGACCAATGACCAGCACGGCGCCCCCGTCGGTGGCGGGGGCGCCCAGGACAGCAGGAGAGGTGAGGCAGTAGTGCCCGTCGTCCCCACGCACCCGACAACCACGCCGGACCCCGACGTGCTGCGGTGGGTCATTCCCGACGGCCTGCTGCCCTTCACCGGGGAGGTCGCCCAGGCCCCGACGCTTCTCCAGAAGCTCATGGACGACGGCACCCTGCGCTCCGTGAGGGTCGACGGCGGTGGGGTGCTCACCCTCCTGGGGGCCGGCCACGACTGGCGCACGGAGGGGGCCCGGGTGCGATCCGCGCTGGTAGACGCCCTGGGCGCCCCGAAGTCGTGGAAGGGCGCCTCCAGCGCCCATGCCTCCGGCCCCGACGACGCCCTGGAGGCCGCCGCCCGACAGATCGCCGGCGGCTCACTGGGGACCTTCGTCAACAGCCACGGCGGCGCACTCGTGGTGCAGTCGGTGCGCGACGGCGTCGTCGAGATCGCCATGGAGGGCGCCTGCGACCACTGCCCGGCCGCGGAGATCACGATGCACGCGCGCTTCGAGCACCTGCTGCGGCGCCGTTGCCCCTGGCTGGTCGAGGTCCGCCGGGTCGACGAGTAGTCCTTCTCCGAGCAATCCGTCACCGAGCCGGGTAATTGTCGCGCAGCCCCACCTTTTTCCGCCCGGCTGCGCGAGAAGTGCCCGGCTCGGCGCGTTGTGCGGCGTGGGCATCCCACCCCTGATCTGTGTCGGTGACACCCCAAAAACCTGACGATAACTAAGCCTCACCTTAGACTGTCATGGTCGGTGCGCGAGCCCGCATCACGACCGAGCACAGACTTAAGGATCCGAGGAGCTCCGAGGGCAACATGGCGACTGCAGTCTCACACCACGGCACGACGACGCCGGCCGGCACCGGCGGCACCCCGCCTTCCACCCACACGTCCCTGTCCGATCTGCGTCTGGGGACCAGCGCCCGGGTCATCGGGCTGCAGGAGGACACGGCCGAGGACCCCATCTCCAAGCGACTGAGCAACCTGGGCTTCGTGCCCGGCCGGACCGTGACGCCCCTGCGCCGCGCCCCGCTGGGTGACCCGGTGGTCTACCGCGTCGCCGACTACGAGCTGTGCCTGCGCCGCCACGAGGCCCGCATGGTTCACGTCGAGGTCCTCACCGAGGCCGACATCGTCGAGCCCCTCACCGGGCAGTGGGCCGACACTACCGACCGTGAGGAGCAGCGCCCATGAGTGACCACTGCGTAGCCTCCGAGGTCCCCGGCGCCCCCGACTGCCACTGCGGGTCCTCCAGCTCCAAGACCCTGGTGTCCGGCGCCCTGAGGGTCGCCCTGGCCGGCGCCCCCAACGCCGGCAAGACCTCCATCTACAACGCCCTGACCGGTCTGCACGCCAAGACCGGCAACTACCCCGGCGTCACCGTGGCGCGGTCGCTGGGGACCTGCCGGATCGGCGAGACCAGCCTGACCATCGAGGACCTGCCGGGCGCCTACTCCCTGAACCCGATCAGTCCCGACGAGCAGGTGGTGCGTGACGTCCTCACCGACGCCTCACAGAGCATCACCGTGCCCGACGCCCTCGTGGTCGTCGTCGACGCCACGACGCTACGGCGCGGGCTGAACTTCGTCGCCGAGGCCCTCGCCCTGGAGCTGCCCACCTGCCTGGTGGTCACCATGACCGACGAGCTCACGCGGCGCGCCGGGCGCCTGGACGTGGCGGCCCTCGGGCAGGCCCTGGGGATCCCCGCCGTGCGGGTGGTCGGCAACCGCGGCATCGGGATCCCCGAGCTGCGCGAGCGCCTCACCGAGATCTCCGCCTGGCAGCGCCCACCGCTGCCCGCGCCGACGGAGCCCACCGAGGTGGCCTCCTGGGCCGACTCCATCCTGGAGGCCGCCGACTACCAGGCGCCCCAGCAGGACCGCATCACGACCGCCGTTGACCGGGTCCTGCTCAACCCCGTCCTGGGGTCCCTGGTGTTCTTCGCCATCATGTACATCTTCTTCCAGGCGATCTTCACCTGGGCGGCACCTTTCCAGGACGCCGTCGAGGGCGGGTTCAGTGCCCTGGGGGAGCTGGTGCACGGCTGGCTCGACGAGTCCCACCCGCTGCTGGCCGGGCTCCTGGGTGACGGGCTCATCGGGGGTGTGGGCTCGGTGCTCACCTTCGTGCCCCAGATCATCATCATGTTCCTCATCATCGCCTTCCTCGAAGGCGTGGGGTACATGTCGCGTGCCGCCTTCCTCATGGACCGGATCATGAGTCGGGCCGGACTGGAGGGGCGGGCCTTCGTGGCACTGCTGTCGTCCTTCGCCTGCGCGATCCCCGGGATCATGGCCACTCGCACGCTGCCCAGCGCCAAGGACCGGGTGGCCACGATGCTGGCCGCCCCGCTCATGACCTGCTCGGCACGGTTGCCCGTCTACGTCCTGCTCACCTCCATCATGGTGCCCGCCGACGCGAAGATCGGGCCGCTGAACGCGCGCGGCACCGTCATGTTCGCCCTCTACCTGCTGGGGGCGGTCTCCGCGATGGTGGCCGCCTGGGTGGTCAAGCGCCTCACTGACCGTGGCGGGGTGCTGCTGCCCTTCTACATGGAGATGCCGCCCTACCGGCTGCCGCGGCCGCGCACGGTCCTCATCATGGTGTGGGACGCCTGCAAGGGCTTCGTGAAGAAGGCTGGGACCGTCATCGCCCTGACCACGCTCATCCTGTGGGTGCTGCTCAATATGCCGATGCGCTCCGATGAGCAGTTCAACGCCCACTGCTCCGCCAGCACCGAGTGCGCGGCCGTGTCCGCGGCGGTGGAGGACCCGGCGTCGTCGACCGTCAAGGGGGATGACGGCGAGGTCATCACCGACCCCGAGGAGCTCGGCAAGCTGCTGGAGGCTCAGAAGACCTCCTACACGATGGACAACTCCTGGGCGGCCGCCGTCGGCAAGACGGTTCAGCCGGTGTTCGAGCCGCTGGGCTTCGAGTGGCGCATCAACGTGGCGATCCTGTCATCGCTGGCGGCGCGTGAGACCTTCGTGGCGACCCTCGGGCAGATCGCTGCCGCCGAGGACCCTGAGGAGCCCAGCGCCCACCTGGCCACGATGACGTACCAGAAGGACACGCTCACCAACAAGGCCGGCGACCAGCTGTTCAACCCGGCCACGATTGCGGCGATCCTCGTGTTCTTCGTCTATGCCCTGCAGTGCATGGCCACGGCTGCGGCGATGCGACGCGAGACCGGCACCTGGAAGTGGCCGATCATCGCCTACACCTACATGTTCGTCACGGCGTGGGTCATGGCGGCTCTCACGAGGGTCGTCGTCGCCATGCTCATGTAGGCGGGCGCCGGGGGCGCACACTCCCACCGACCCCGGCGCACACTCACGCACCCCGCCCCCACACCACTCACCCCCACACACTTCGACCGAATCTTCATAAACGACGCGGCTCCGGGTCGTTTATGAAGATTCGGTCGAAGTGTTGAGTGAGTGCCAGCACCTGGCGGCTGCTTGTACCTCTGTCTCTTGCCTTCGCCTCCGCCTTCACCTCCGCGGCAAGCAATCGTCTAGGCTCGCGGCATGGCGACTCCGGAGTTCATCGTCTCCCTGCGGCAGAAGATCGGGCACGACATGCTGTGGCTGCCAGGGGTGAGCATCGTCGTCGTCGACGAGGCCGGCAGGCTCCTGCTGGGGCGGCGCGCCGACAACGGGCGGTGGGCGGTGGTCTCCGGCATCCCCGAGCCCGGCGAGCAGCCTGCGGTGGCGATCAGGCGCGAGTGCCTGGAGGAGACCGGCGTCGACGTGGAGGTGCTGGCGCTCACGAGCGTAACCGCGGGTGAGCCCTTCGCCTTCCCAAACGGGGACAACTGCGTGTTCATGGACATCAACTTCGTGGGGCGGGCGCGGCCCGGCAGCGCGGATCGCGCCCATGCGGCCGACGACGAGTCCACGCAGGTGGGCTGGTTCGCGCCGGACGCACTGCCCGAGCCGCTGCTGAGCTCGACGCCCGGGCGCATCGAGGCGGCCCTGGCCTGGCTGGCCGATCCGACGTCGGGCGCGCGCTTCCACCCGGCGTCCTGACGCCGGCCGACGCCATCCGGACGGGGACAACGACGGGGACATTCTGAGCGGCGGGGTGCCGTCTCTTCCGGCCGGGGACAACCTGCGCGTACGGGAACAGGAATTCTGTCCCCGCACGCGCGGACTGCCCCCACCCGCGGCAAAGTGTCCCCGACGGCGTCGAATGTCCCCGGCCGCAGGAGGGGTGAGGCAGTCGGTGGGGCCTGGTGGTGGATGCACCACTCGTGGAGGGGCGAGACCGGAGCGGTCAGGCCTCGGGAACCTCGATGCCGATACGCCGAAGGCCGTCGGCCTGCTCGCCGTTCGGGTCGAGGAGCCTGGCGGCGGTGAGGACGACGCGCACGCCCTCGGGGGGTGATGACCTCGACCTCGCAGGAGTTCCACGGGGTGATGCGTGGGCCGGTGACACTGCCCGGCCGGTGCTGTTCGCAGGCCTTGGCAATCTCATCGATCTGGGACAGGATGCAGGAGAGGCTGACGCTCATCGAGGGGCCGGCGGCCGAGGAGGGCTCCTGCGGCGTCGGCACCAGGAGGACGTCCTGGAAGGCCCAGCGGCGCAGGTGCACCAGCTGGCCGGGAATACTGAACAGAGTGAAGAAGCCCAGCGCCTCAGTCCAGAAGTCGACCGAGGCATCCAGATCCGACGTCGGGACGGTGACGAACATCGGCATGCCGTAGATGCCGCGGAAGGGCTCGGGCGGTTGGGCGTCCTCGCCAGGCGCGGGCACAGGGCTCATCTCGAATGCGTTGAAGGTGCTCATGCGGGGCAGCCTCGTCCCTCACGCTACGTGAGGGTCAAGGTGATCCGCGTTGCTGTTGGCCCCGCGGCCGGGGACATTCCGCGCGACGGGGTGCCGTCTCTTCCGGCTGGGGACATCCTGCGCGTACGGGAACGGGAATTCCGTCCCCGTACGCGTCGATGGCACCCGTCGGAGGCACAGTGTCCCCGACGGCGTCGAATGCCCTTGTCACCGACAACAGCACTGTCAGAACGGAGCCATCGCTGAGGCGACGAGGTTGCTGCGCGGCAGCGGCTCGTCACGAGCCAGCGCCCGACACCAGTCGTCGGCGGTGGCCACCGCCGCCCAGTTGGAGTGCAGAAGTGCCATGAGCGTGGTGTGAACCGTACGCGCATCCGCCTTGCCGGCGCGGTTGCGCAGGTTGATGGCGCCGACGGCGTCGGAAAGCACCTCCGTCGTCAGACCGATCGTCTCGCCCCAGGCCGCCGAGGCCAGGACGCAGTTGTTCACCATGAACCCGACCAGCGTCACGGTGTCAACGCCCTGCTCGTGCAGCCATGAAGCGAGGTCGGTTCCCGCGTAGATCGACCCGTGGTGCTTGACGACGCATTTCCACTGCGGGGTACGCCGACGCTCGATGCTCGGGCAGAGCTCGAAGCCCTTCCCTCCGTGGGCGAAGATGGCGCCGCCGGGCGGACCGGCGTGCTGCACGCAGACCACCGGGAGTCCGGCGCTCTCGGCGGCGTCGAGCACCCGCTCGATCTGCTCCATGCAGTCGCGCAGGCGCGGGTAGCGGATGCGCAGCGGCAGGCGGGCGTATTCATTCTGTACGTCGATAAGGACCAGGGCTCTGCGCGGGGCGGTTCGGTCCGGTTCATCACGATTAGTCACGGTGTCTCCAAACGTGTGCGCCGTGGTGCGGCGGTTGCGTGGTGACACTCAGGATGTGCGATCGGACCGACGCCCACCAGTGGCACATATGCTATGTAACGATGGTTTTACGCCAGGCGTTGAGGGACGCCGAGTGCGGCGCAGGGCAGGAAGCACTCAGGGAGGTCGCATGCATATCGCCGTCTACGCCTTCAACGGCATCACCATGTTCCATCTGTCGATCCCCCAGATGGTCTTCGAAACCGTGAGCCGACTGGGGCTTGCGGACTGGAAGGTCTCACTGTTCACCGCTGCCTCCGAGTCGGCAGCACTCTCGGAGGGCACCACGAATCCCGCAGAAGGCGCGGGCCCGGCGCCCTCCACCCCGTCATCGCGCACCGCCTCCATCCGCACCTCGGAGGGCTACATCCTCGGCGGATTGGGCGGGCCGGAGCTCGCGGGCGAGGCCGATATCGTCGTGGTCCCCGCGTGGTTCGCCGACGGGCGCCCCGCCGGAGAGGACCTGTGCTCGCTACTGGAGACTGCACATGCACGGGGCGCCTGCGTCGTCGGCCTGTGCCTGGGGGCGGTCCCGCTGGCCGAGGCCGGCCTCATCGGCGGGCGCCGGGCGGTGACGCACTGGCGGGCCTTCGAGCCGCTGGCGCGCGAGCACCCAGAGATCGCGCTGGACGAGTCGGTCCTGTATGTGGACCACGGCGATGTTCTGACCTCGGCGGGCGCGGCGTCGGGCCTGGATGCCTGTCTCCACCTGGTGCGCACGCATCTGGGGGCACAGGCCGCCAACGAGGTCGCACGTCAGCTCGTCATCGCGCCGCATCGCGAAGGCGGGCAGGCACAGTACATCGAGCGGCCGGTGCCGCGGCACGCCGACGACGACCCGGTCGGCAGCACGGCGGCCTGGGCGCTGGAGCACCTGAGCGAGCCGCTGCCCGTGGAACGGCTGGCGAGGAAGGCGCAGATGAGCACCCGCTCCTTCATCCGCGCCTTCCGGGAGTCGACCGGCACCGCGCCTGCGGCATGGGTGCGCGCACAGCGGGTGCGCGAGGCTCAGCGTCTCCTGGAGAGCACGGACCTGGCGGTCGAGCAGGTGGCCTCGGTCTGCGGCTTCGGCAGCGCTGTCACCATGCGGCAGGCCTTCGCCCGGATAGTAAGCACGACGCCGTCGGCCTACCGACGCCGGTTCCGCACCGTTTCTCCCGACCCCGCCGACGCCTGAGGCCGTGCTGACGTTCTGAGGCCGCACCGCCGGGGACATCGACGGGGACATCCTGCGCGGCGGGGTGCCGTCTCTTTCGGCCGGGGACATCCTGCGCGTACGGGAACGGGAATTCTGTCCCCGTACGCGTCGATGGCACCCGTCGGCGGCACAGTGTCCCCGACGGCGTCGAATGTCCCCATCACTACGAGGGGCCACCTGCTCCTCGACCGGCCAGGACGCCGGCGCGGCCGCCCCCGCCAGCGCGAGGAAACGTCACTCCGCGGGCGACTCAACGACGAGCGGCGCCTCACCGGGTGCACTCACCTCGGCTCAGGGCGTCTGCGCCACCCTTGGTATGATTCGGGTATGACTCAGAAGATCGCGGTAAGCCTCCCGGACGAGCAGGTCGTCTCAATTCGCCGCGCGGTCGCACAGGGCAGGGCACCGTCGGTATCGGGATTCATCAGCGCAGCGGTCGCTCGCGCGCAACGGGAGGACAACCTCGCCCAGCTGTTGGACGACCTTGATCGCGAACTCGGCCCCGTCGACGACGCGGACCTGGCTTGGGCGGACAAGGCGCTGGGACTGGCGTGACCGCCACCGGCAGGAGGGACGTCAAGGGCCTGACCCTCGACACCGGCGCGCTACTCGCACTTGAGCGCGGGGACTCGCGGGTCCGCGCGCTTCTTCGCCGGGCTCTGGAGACGGGCCTGCCCCTGAGCGTGCCGGCTGGAGTCGTGGCGCAGGCCTGGCAGGGTGGCCCTCGGCAGGCCCGAGTCGCACGACTGCTGGCGGATCCCAGCGTGCACGTGGCGCCGCTGGACGACACGACTGCGCGAGCCGTCGGACTGCTTTGCGGACGCAGCGGCCATCGGGACATTGTCGACGTTCACGTCGCCCTGCTGGCGGAGGAGCAGGGGCACACCGTGGTGACCTCCGACCCTGAAGACCTGAGCGCCGTCTACCCCGGCCTCCCACTCATCACGGTCTAGACGAGCGTCGCACATCCTGGCCGGCGACATCGACGGGGACATCCTGCGCGGCGGGGTGCCGTCTCTTTCGGCCGGGGACATCCTGCGCGTACGGGAACAGGATTGCTGTCCCCGTACGCGTCGATGGCACCCGTCGGCGGCAAAGTGTCCCCGACGGCGTCGAACGCCCCCATCAGTGCGAGGGGCCGCCTGCTCCTCGACCGGCCAGGACGCCGGCGCGGCCGTCCCCGCCAGCGCGAGGGACCGTCACTCCGCGGGCGGCTCAACGACGAGCGGCGCCTCACCGGGAGCGCGCACCTCGGCGCGGGGCGCCGGTTCCAGGGCCAGGCTCACGTGCAGCCGCTGCCCCTGCTCGCCGACGGCGTCGTAGGACAGTCGCGGGTTGTCCAGCTCGGTGACCTCGGTGCGGGCGCGCACGAGCCAGGGGTGGCGTCGTCGCAGTCCGATGAGGTCCTGGTGGAGCCGCAGCATCCAGGCTCCCTGCGGCGCGAGCCCGGACGGCGTGGCCGGCAGGACGGGGCGGACCTCGTCGTCGCCGCCGAGGGTCTCGGTCTTCACCCCGCGGAAGGCCTGCTCGTCCCCGTAGTAGACGCTGGGCACGCCACCCACGGTCATGAGCAGGACGACGGCAAGCGCCGCCCCGCCGGCCCCGACCTTGCTGGCGATGCGGGTGACGTCGTGGTTGCCGACGAAGGTGGCCGGGACGAACCGGTCCAGCAGGTCGTTGTGGCGCTTGAGGCACCAGTCGAGCTCGTAGAAGTTGACGTCGGCCAGTGAGCTCCAGGTGGCCTTCCACAGCTCGTACTGGGTGACGGTGTCCACGGTGGAGGCCTCCACGAAGCCGGCGTAGTCGCCGTGGATGACTTCGCCCATGAACCAGGCGTCGGGGTGTCGCTCGCGCACTGCGGGCAGGACGCTCGCCCAGAAGGCGGAGTCGACGGCGTAGGCGGCGTCCAGGCGCCAGGCGCTCGCGCCGCGGTCGAGCCAGTGGGTGAGCACCCGCACGGCCAGGTCGCGCACTTCGGTGGAGTCGTGGTTGAGGGCTGCCAGGGACTCGTGACCCTCGAAGGTGGCGTAGCCGGGGCCGGTCGGTCCGGCATCGTTCCCGCGGGTGGCGGTGTCGAAGCGGAAGAGGCCGCGTTCCTCTCCCCCGGCGCGGGCGGCCCGGAAGAGGGGGTGCTCGGTGCCGACGTGCCCGAGGACGCCGTCGAGCATGAGGGCCAGGCCCCGGGTGCGACAGGCCTCGGCGAGGCGGTCGAAGGCGGCGTCGTCACCCAGGCGGGGGTCGATGCGCAGGTGGTCGGTGGTGTCGTAGCCGTGGGTGGAGGAGGCGAAGATGGGGCCGAGCGACAGGCCGTTGGCGCCGAGCTCGACGGCGTAGTCGAGCCAGGGCTCCAGACGGTCCAGGCGCGCGGGGGCGCCGGGTTCGGTCAGGGGCGTGCCCGGTTCGGGGCGGATGGGGGCTCCGGTAGCGCCGAGGGGATAGACCTGCCACCAGATGGCGTGGTCGACCCAGGCGGGGGTTGCGGGACGGCTTATTCCAGACGACTCACTAGTCATGTCTTCCAGGGTGCGCCGTGCCCGTTAGCATGTCAAGGTGCCGTCCCGTACTGACAAGCGTCCCCGCCTGCGCATGGATCCTGCCGAGCGCCGCGAACTGATCCTGTCCGCGGCGAGGCGGGCCTTCGCGAGCCGCCCGTATGAGGAGGTCTCTCTGGTCGAGGTCGCGGCTGAGGCTCAGGCCTCCGAGGCGCTGGTGCACAAGTACTTCGCCGGGAAGGCGGGCCTTTACACCGAGGTGCTCCGGCGTGCCGCTGACGAGCTGGCCGAGCGCACCCGGCGGGCCGACGACGCCCTGCCGGAGGGGTCGTCGGCCCGAGACCGGGTGCGGACCTCGGTGCTGACCTACCTGGACTTCATCGCTGAACGCTCCCCCGGCTGGGTGACCTACCAGGCGCTGGCCGGCCACGATCCGGGCGAGGAGGCGGCCCGGGTGAGGCGGCAGGCGCGAGAGGCGGCGGTGGCGGCCCTGGCCGAGGTGGTCGGCGGCAGCCGGGGCCACCGCGACGACTTCGCCCTGTGGGGCTACCTGGGCTTCCTCGACGACGCCTGCCTGCGCTGGGTGCGCGCAGGCTGCCCCGACGACCAGCGCCACAGCCTGGTTGACGCGGCGCTGGGCTGCCTGGAAGGAGCCCTGGGCGACTGGAGGAAATGAAAGCGGACGAGCCCAGAATCGGACTGTCTGCCTCAGCGCCCACCGCCTCACCCCGCAGCAACGACGCCGGCCACCCACATCGCAGGGGGGCGACGGATGGCTGGCGCACCGCCAGTGCCACAGCATTGACTGCGATGCACAGGCAGGACGGCCCGCCACAAACATCCAGCCCCGCCACGGCGGTGGTCGAACCTCACGGTCGAGAACCGACCTCGGCGGCGCTGCCTTGCCCTAACGCCAGACTGCTGCTGCGCACGGTTGACGAACTCACCGAGCGCGCCCGGCGAGCCGACGACGCCCTGCCGGAGGGGTCGTCGGCCCGGGACCGGGTGCGGACCTCGGTGCTGACCCACCTGGACTTCATCGCTGAACGCTCCCCCGGCTGGGTGACTTACCAAGCGTTGGCCGGACACGACCCGGGCGACGAGGCCGCCCGGGTGAGACGGCAGGCGCGAGAGGCGGAGGTGGCGGCCCTGGCCGAAGTGGTCGGCGGCAGCCGGGGCTGGCGCGACAAGGCGGTCGTGATGAAGGGTGACATTGGCGCAGGCTCCCAGGACGAGGGGATGACTAGACACCACTCATCGTCCCTACGGGGCTCGCGCCCCCGTCTCAGCGACACACCACCCCGGTCAAACCAGCCCACCCACCGACTTTGCCGGCCCCCTGGCACCCCCACCGAGCTCGAAGCCGCCTGAGCACCCGACACCCACCACCAGGAACAACCACAACCAACCACCACCGGCACCGGACAAACCAGCCCCACAAAACTCGGGACTTGACACCTGGGACGTACTGTGTGTCAGGTAGGTCAAAGTGAGGGAAAGACGCAGGAACAGGCCCTACATCCGCACCAAAACTCTCTCAAGAGCAAACCGCTACGTTATCGACTAGCGACACACCCCCTTAAAACCCTTAAATAATTCTATAAATAAACCTTTTTACTCTTTAAATTTCTTTGGAGGAATACGATTGCCATGACGGTCTTCATGGTCTCGAGCGCGGTCCACACCACCTTCATATGCCGTTTCACCAGTATTATAAGACTCCGCAACCCAACTATCCGTATACTCAGAAATGCGTGAACCCATATTGTTAAAGGCGTTTCGAGTAGCTTCTCTAATCTGTTTTCCATCTCCTCCTTCTTCTGCCTTACGCAAGTTCTCGTAATTTAGACTTCCGTCAGGGGCTACAACAGTTTCGTCTCTACCCGACCACCCTGCAATCCTGTCCTTTTCGATAATTCCACCTTGCATCATTTTCTTCATAATATCATTCGTGACCACGTGTTTATTGTCCCCAATTAGGTCGGTAGCCTTGACCTCTGCCTCGCGCTCATTTTTAGCATACCGCTCTTCTAGCTCATTCATTGCTTCCTTTTCCGCCACCCCTGCTACATAACTCACTCCAGTCTTGAATACATGTTCAAGGGATTTACTAACCCCAGGGATACCTGGAACCGGAATAAATCCAGTCACCCCCGAAATTCCGTTGATCCATTTGTTTACCTTATCATCGGCTTGGATTCCACGTTCCACTCCCTCATTCGAAATAGCACCAGCGATAAAACCTTGAGTTCTCCGGTAATTACTAATCGCTGTCGTTAACGCGGATTTTTTGTTCCCCTCAGATTCATCGGGATTAGCGGCATAACTAATACGTCTATCGGCAATATAACCTAGTCGTGCCTGAAGGCCGTCAAGCCCGTGCTCAGTCAATCCGAGCTGACCGGTAAGATTCGACAATGTTGCATCTGAAAAATTCGGTTGTGTAGCCAAACCGTTACCCCAGTAGTTTTCAGTGTAACTGGTGGTAAAACCGTCGCTACCATTGGGTATTTTCCCTGAAAGATAGGTCACCGCCGTGTCTCCATTAACATTTCCTGCATTGTTGATTGAATGATCAACGCCTGCAGCATAATTCTTCAGCGCGTTACCTATATGACTTATAGACGTGCCGCTTAGATCGATGTTACTCTCTCCTATGGTATTGAGAATCACACTTGTTCCCAGAGCAGCCTGGTCCGCGAGCTTAATTCGCTCAGGGCTAGCCTCTGTGGTATTAATTAACCCGAACTCGGACATTTTGTCCGATATGATGGCAAGATTGTTGGTCCACTTATTATCGCCAAACGAGTATCGTTGCGCAAGCCTGCGAGTTCTTTCAATGTCATTCTCGCTGGCGTCTACTCCCTTTGTCCCGAAGAACATGGCTGCTGCTTCGCCGTTGTTGGTCATGGCGTCAACGATACCTAAAAGAGGGTCAAATCTATCAAGGTAGGAAGAAGAAGGAGAGCCCTTTTTATGTTTACCAGGAGGGCCGACGTTCGGATTCTTCTCATTTCTAATATCCTTATAGGGAAGTTGTTCGGCAGCAGCCCCCATAAATGCAAGAAAGTTCGCACCGAATTTCAGGTCACTGATGCCATCATTATCTGCATCGTGACCTCCTATCATTTCATTGAGAACGGGGATCCTATCCCACTCACTTTCGTCGTCAACGGAACCAATAATAAGGTCCGCATTTCTTTTAGACTTTTCTTTATCCCAGGTCTGTGACGCAGTAGCAAGTATCTCACCGACAACAGGCGCCTCCCTATTCTTGAGCACATCCGGGTCGGCGCCTAGCTTGGTAAGATTTTCGGGGCCTACACGATCGATGAAACTATTCGCATAGGTGGTGTCACCCTTATTCGCCTTCATCGACTCCATGACCTCGTCGAAGCTTCGGCCACTAGGAAGTTTACTCTCTCCGCTCCTTAGGTCGTTGGCGTCCAAGGTACCTTGAGACCACATTTCAAGATTCTTAGGGGTGTCCACGTCCACGCCATCAGGGACCTCAAAAGTAATTTGTCCAGTAGCACTATCAAAAGTAGCTACTCCAGTGCTGTTGAGTTGTTCAACGTTTTTTTTGATCCTTCTAATTTCGTCCGTCCGTAGAAGTAAACCCTGACCCGCTTTAGAGAAATTATCCAGACATGAACTGAGCTCTTCTCGTATTGGATCTTGAGTGTAGTGGTTACGAATGAGACTACATGCACTCTCCACTGAGCTGCGAAACAGATCGACGGTGGAGAGCTTCTCATCCAACTTACTAGGATTTAAGTACACTTTCGTCATTATGTAATTCCTTTCTTCACAGCTTCCACGTGGCATCAGGGTGGCCTTCAGGAACCTTATCCAGGCCACTTGCGTGAATGTTACCGATCTCCGAATCGATAACTTCAAACACCTGATTGCAAGCAGACGCAACTTTTCCCGCGGCGTTTCTCAGCTCAGACCCCTCGTCATTCGCCGCCCTACATACCCATGTATCCGGAGCATCCACCCCGCTGTTATGTGACATGATATCTTTCAACATATTATCATAGCCCCTTATGAAAGTGAGTTTTTGCTCCGCGTATGATCGAATGTCTTTCAGCGCCTCCAATCTAAGGTTCGGAAACTCCTTTTTATCCTGCCCGTCTTCAGGCAGCTTTTTGTCCTGCTCATCCTGAGGCAGTCCTCCGCCAGGCATCTCATCTCCTCACTACACGTTTTCCTTTGATTTCCATTGACTATTTCACGTCATCGACTCGTCGCATCTTCTCCCGTCTTTTTTTCCTTCAGTCGGCCTTTGGGACCTGTACCCAGGACCAGCCGGCGGTCGTCACCATGACGCCCCGGCCCTTGGGGACCGGGCCGCCGATGGAGCGCGGTAGCCTCGCCGAAAGATGAGTCCCGTCCTCGGAGGACCTGGGCGCCAGGACCAGACCCGTGCGGGTCTTGCGCACCTGCGCCACCACACCCCGGTACATTCCGGAGATCTCATCGATCCCGCACCCCACCAGGACACCGCCATTCGCGTCCCGGCACGTCCTCAAGTGCTCTTCAATCACGGGCCCGAGCGCATGATCGCCTCCCATAATCTCGAAATCGTCAATAACAATGAGTGTGTTCTCAGGCTCCTGCCGCAAAAGCTCCTTGAGGTCATCGGGCTTGGACTCCAGGCCCAGCCGTCCCAGAACGCCGTCGCGCCCCTCCAGGGCGATCAGCGGCGAGCGCCGCGGCAGCACCAGCACCACGCGAGTCCCACCGTCCAGCGCCCGCTGGGCCCCGAACATGAGCGCCGTCGAGCGCCCGGAGCGCCGAGGCCCGGCCACCAGCACCCCGTTGCCGATCTCGTCCATGGACACCGGGATGAGCCCCAGGTCGTCGCCGCCCACGGCCAGGGAGATGCTCCCCGGCGCCAGAGGCGGCCCCATCTCAAGGGCCTTCTCCGCAGAGATCGCCACCGGCAGCTCGTCCACGTGGCCGGCGGACAGCTCCCGAGGAATCTCCCCCCACTTCTCGCGGCTGAGCCGGCCCGCCTCGTGGATCGCCTCCACTTGGGCGGTGCCGTCAACGTCGGCCGTGAGCAACGCCAGCTGCACCTCACGCGGCTTGGGCCCGCTGCGGAAGGCCCGTCCCTGCGGCATGGTCAACGGCACCTCGCGCGCCCGCATGCCCACCAGGTCGAAGTCGTCCGGGGACGGCATCCGCAGCAGCAGGCGGTCCTCCAGCAGCATCCCGAACCGGCTGCGGAACACCGTCCGGTCCCCGGCGACCACCACGCGCAGGCCCACCGCGGCCCCCTCACGCATGAGGCTCTCGATGCTCTCGATGATGGCCCCGCCGTCGACGTTCTCGAAGGTGGCCACGAAGTTGTCCCACCTGTCAATCAGCAGCACCAGGTAGGGCAGCCGCCCCGGCTCGGGCGTCTTGGCCCGCTGCTCGGACAGTGAGGCGAAGCCCTCCGTGGCCAGCAGCTGCTGACGTCGCGCCACCTCCCGGCCCAGCAGGGTCAGAACGCGCCGCACCCGGTCCGGCTGGTCGCGGGTCACCACCGCCCCCACGTGCGGCAGCGCCAGGCACGGCAGCAGAGCCCCGTTACCGGCGTCGATCCCGTACATGTGGACCTCCGCGGCCGACGCCGAGCGGGCCACCGCCACCGCGATCCCCCGCAGGACGCTGGAGCGCCCCGTCCGGGGGGCCCCGGCAATCCCCAGGTGCCCGGCGCGCGTGAAGTCCCAGGTCATGGGCCGCTGCTCCTGCTGAGCCGGCAGGTCCTCCAGTCCCAGGGGCAGAGCCGGCAGGAAGCCCTCGGCGCGCTCCCCTCCTCCGGTCTCCCCTCCTTCGGGCTCCCCCATCCGCTGCTCCACGGCGTCCAGGGTCAGCAGCTCGGGCAGCGGCGGCAGCCACGGGCTGTGCGGCTTCTCCTTGCCCATCGCCCGGTAGGCGTCCCCCATGGCGTCCACGAGCGTGGCCAGGTCCGTGGGGATCGTGGCGTCCTCCTCCACCTCCGGGGGCGCCTCCTCCGGCCGGGAGAGCTCGTCCAGGCTCAGGGTCGCCGAGCGCAGCGCCGCCCGGGGCAGGGCGCCCCGCGGCCGTCCCCCTACCCGGGAGGACTGGAACTGACGCAGGCTCGCGTGCCCCAGCCGGGCGTAGGCGCGCCCCGGGATCGACGGCGGGATGAAGGCGGAGGCGGCGGCCTCAATGACGTCCTGGGAGTCGTTCTCGTCGGTGACCCGCAGGGCGATGCGCAGGTTCGTGTTCGACTTGATCTCCGCGGAGACCACGCCGGCGGGCCGCTGCGTGGCCAGCACCAGGTGCACCCCCAGCGAGCGCCCGCGCCGGGCGATGTCCACCAGGCCGGTCACGAAGTCCGGCAGCTCGGAGACCAGCGCCGCGAACTCGTCGATGATGATCATCAGCCGCGGCATCGGCTCGTCCCCCGGGGCCATGGCGGCCACGTAGTCCTCGATGTCCTTGGCGTCGGCCCCGGCCAGCTGGTGCTCGCGCCGGCGCAGCTCGGCGCCCAGGGACTCCAGGGCCCGGGAGGTCAGGTGCCCGTCGAGGTCGGTGACCATCCCCACCGTGTGCGGCAGGCGCGCGCAGTCCTTGAAGGCCGCCCCGCCCTTGTAGTCCACGAGCACGAAGGTCATGGCCTCGGGCGTGTTGCCCATGCACAGGGAGGCGATGAGGGTCTGCAGCAGCTCGGACTTACCCGAACCAGTCGTCCCGGCCACCAGGGCATGCGGCCCGTCGGCGCGCACATCCAGCCAGAACTGCCCCTCGGCGTCCTCCCCGATGACCGCCCTCGTCGTGCGGCTGCACCGCTGCCAGGCCTCCAGGACGGCGTCGGCACCGGGCTCGGGCAGGGGCAGCACGTCCAGCAGCCGCGAGGCCGTGGGGATCGTGGAGTCCGCCCCGGCGGCGGAGACGTCGTGGACCGGCGCCAGCGCCCGGGACACCCGCTCGCACCAACCGTCCAGCACCAGGTCCAGGGTGACCCGCTCAACCTCATCCTTGTCCGTCTGGGAGACCGACGGCGCACCCGGCCCGGTGGACACCACGGCCCGGCACTCCTCGGGCAGGGCCGTGCGCTCCCTGTCGATGCAGATCAGCCGCACCCCCACCTCGGGGCCGCGGCGCAGCACCGAGATGAGGCCCGGGCGCAGCCGCAGGGCGTGCCCGCCGTCGAGCACCACCAGGATCTGCTCGCCGTCGGTGCTCCCGCGGCCGCGGCTGTCGGAGGCCTCCAGGCGCCGCTGCACCAGGTCCGCCAGCTCGCTGATGCGCCGGCTCACCGTCTCATCGTCGACGCCGATCCGCGCCCGGGCACCCATGCCCTCCGCGTTGCGCAGGTGGGGCAGCCACCTCGCCCAGGACCAGCGCTCCTCGGGCCGCTCGCCGCGCACCGGCTCCACCAGGAGCACCATCTGCAGCTCGGCCGGCGAGTGCAGCACCGCGGCCTGGGCCGTCAGCCAGGTCGCCACCTCATGGCACCGCTCCCCGCACACGCCGACCACGCCGATGCCACCCAGGGGCACGGTCACGGGAACGTCCGGGGCCGTCCAGCGCAGCGGCTCCTCGTGCTTGGCGCGGGCGGGGTCGTCGACCTCGACGTCGCTGGGCAGGTCCGCGACCCCCACCCGCAGGTCCAGCCAGTCCGGGTCCGAGGGGCGCCGCTCCCACAGCTGGGCCCGCGGCCCGGTGGCGCGCAGCAGCAGCTCGGCCGGGTCCGGGGCGTCCGTGCGCCGCAGCCCGCGCTCCTCGGTCAGCGCCTTGAAGGCCGCGTCCTCGGTCTGGTCGCGCTGCTCCTCGTACTTGCGCAGGTCCTCCCGGTAGTGCTTCCGGTTGTTGGAGCGCCCCTGGATCAGGTTGGCGATCATCATGACCGGGGAGAACAGCATGAACATGAGGGAGTAGACGCGCCCAGTGACCAGGTACATTCCACCCCCCATGACCAGCGGGGAGAGCATCATGGCGAACGGGAAGGGCGGCTTGGGCGCCTGCGAGGGCTCGCGCGGCAGCGTGAACTTGGTGACCCGGATCGGGCGGGCCAGGCGCGGGGGCCGGTTGAAGTTGATCGTCGGCGCCCCCGGGGTCGGGGAGGTCACGGCGTCGGCGGCGGGCACGTACTCGAGCACCAGCAGGCTCTCCCCCACCGTGAGAATCGCCTTCTCCGACCAGGGGGTCGCCCCCTTGAGCGGGCGTCGGTCCAGCTCCAGGAAGTGGCGCTCACCGTCGGGTTCCAGGACCTCGCGCCCACTGAGGATCCGCTCCGCGCCCTTGTTCTTGCGCTTGCGCTTGGCGCGCCGCTTCTTGCGGCGACGACGGCGCTCGGAGGGCGCCTCATCCTCCTTCGCCGCCAGGACGAGTGGCCCCGGCAGGGGGCGGCGGCGAGGCAGCGCAAGCGGCACCGTGCGCTCGGCCACGCCCGGCGCCGGGCTCAGGAGCACCCGTCCGCCCTGGGAGACCGTCAGATCGGCGACCTTCTCCTGTCCCGCCTCGCCCTCCAGGGTGATGTCCTGGTCGGGCCCGCCCAGGGTGTACTCGCCCAGGCTCAAGCGGTGGACCGCTCCGGCCCCGCGCCCGCCGACAACACGCACCTCGACGACCCCGACCGGTTCGACGTCGTCGAGGACGGCCGCACCGAGCCCCAGCAGCATGCCGTTGCGGACGGAGCCCGACCCCAGGGACGCCCGCGGGTCGAGGCGCCGCGAACCGTGCCACAGCGACGACGGCGGAGCACTGACCGGTTCCCCGGCGTTGACCACCAGGCGCAGGGACTCCCCCGGCGCGGTGGTGGGCACGGTGCGGTCCAGGGCGGCGGCGAGGTCGCCGACCGTGGCGTCCTCCGGGACGACGACGATGAGGTCGCGGGCCTCGTGGGCCTCCTCCAGGGGACGCAGGACACTGATGAACAGCTGCATGGTGGTCTCCTCAGGCGGGCAGCCGCCCCACCGAGAGCCCCGGGGAGAGGTCCTCGACGAGCGCCGCGGTGGCGGGGTCGATCTGGTGAAGGTCATCGGCGCCGGCGGAGTTCAGCAGGACGCGGATCTCCCGCTCCAGCTCACCCACGCCGCGGCGCGAGGCCAGGCGCAGGCGATCGCGCCACAACCCCTGGTCGAGGTCGACCACCTGCAGGCCCGTGGTGATCGCTGCGGCGGCGCCGTCGGGATCGGTATCCCCGATGAGCTCAACCATGCGGTGAGCGGCGTCCACGACGAGGGCCTCGAACTGCCGGGCGGCACGGACCCGGGCCAGCCAGGAGTAGTGGCCCTCGGGGGCGTCGAGGGCCATCGGTCCTCGCACCAGGCGCAGGGCCTCGGTCAGCAGCTCGACCTCCTGCTGGGGCGGGCAGCGGCGGGAAGCGGCCAGCAGGGAGCGCAGCACGTCCCAGTCCATGACGACCCCCGGCCCCAGCAGCAGCCGTCCCTCGGTGTCCTCCCGCAGGTAGGGAACCCCCTGGGAGTCCTCGCCGAGCCAGCTGCGCAGCCGCTCCACGGTCGCCCCCACCACGTCCGCGGTGGCCCCCAGGGGCCAGAGCATGGCGCCCAGGACGGAGGGGCGGATCCCCTCGGGGTGGAGGGCCACGCAGATCGCGGCCTCGGTGAGGATGGAACGGCGCGCCTCGTCCACCGCACCGGCCGTCTCCACCTGCGTCGTCCCCAGGACCTGGATCCGTACGGAGGCGGCGCGCAGGGCGGCGGTGGCCAGAGGCGGCGTGGGCGGGTCAGGCACCGGCGGGCGGCCGTCGTCGACGCCGGTCTCCTCGGACGGGGCGAACAGGCCCTCCAACGCGGCGATTTCCGCCTCGGTGGCGCGCGAGGCCGTGACCACGATGCCCAAAGGGGCGATCCGGGCGGTGCCGGAGGCGTCGATCTCGATCGTCCAGCGCCCCGGCCGGTCGCTTCCGGTGCGCACCAGGGCGTAGCTGCGTCCCGGCGGCAGGGACGGGGGCGTCACCCCGTCGCCGACGAACATGAAGGTCGTCTGCGTCTCAGGGCGGCGGCCGGTCAGGACCCCGCCGACGCCGGGCAGGGCAGTCTGTCCCCGGAGACTGTCCAGGGGCTGCATGCGCTCGCCCGCGACCCGGTGCAGGGTGGCGGACAGGCCGCTCCCGACGACCACGGCGTCGCGCGACCAGGGGTTGGTGCACAGCTCCAGGGCGAAGGCGGAGACAACCTCGGCGGCCATGGCCGGGTCCCCGGTGACGGTCACGTCCCCGTCGGCGAAGGCCAGGTCGATGAGGATGTCCGCGCCTGTGGGCGTGCGGCCCACCGAGACCAGTCCGGGCAGGGGGCAGGGCCGGTCGCTCAGCGGCGGCTCGTGGCCCGCGGGCAGCGCCCAGATCATCCCCTCGTCCTGGGCCCGCCATGGGGAGGGGGCATCGGTCAGGGGACGCGCCATGCGCAGGTAGCAGGCATCGTCGTCGATGGCGACGGCGTAGGGGCGGGGACTCCCGGGCAGGTCATCAAGGGAGCGCAGGACCGCGTTCAGCCGCCGCGAACGGCTCTCGTCGGCCCCTACTCGCAGGAGACGCTCGAGCTCGGCGGAGTCCTCGTTGAAGGCGCCCATCAGCCGCCGACGCCTGGTGACGAGTACCGAGACGAGGGAGGCGGCCAGCAGGGAGCCGATCGCCGGCAGCTGGACCGGGGTGACGTCCCGCAGCTCGTGCCCGAGCCCGACCGGAAGCCGGGTGCCGCCCTGCTGCGGCGTCGGGGTCTGCGGGGCCGGGGCGGGAGGAGCCGGATCGGTGGGGATGGCCTCGACCCGGCCAACGGAGACGGCCTCCTCCGGCATGACCATGAGCCAGCCGGGCTGGATGAGCCGGGCCAGTTCCAGGCAGCCGCCGTCGGGCTGAACACGGCCCGCGTTGAGGTCGTAGATCTGGGCGTAGGCGCGCCCGTCGCCCAGGTTGCGCTCGGCGATGTCCCACAGGTTGTCGTGGTAGCGGCCCTCGGGCGGCTGGACGATGTAGACGCGCTTTCCCACGAGCTGGGAACCGATCTGCGGATCGAGCTCGACTCCGTCCACCACGTAGCGCGTGTACTGCTGGCCGTGCTCGTCGCTCTGCGAGGCCGCAGCGGTGCCGCCGGCCGACGAGGCGTCGCCGGCGGGCTCCTGCGAGACGACCCCCTGGCTCACCGAGACCGCTGGGGCCGGGTCCTCGGTGAGGGGGGCGGCGGCCGCGGCAACCGGGCCGCTGACGGCCCCCAGGAGCAGGACGGAGGCCACGAGTCGGCGCACCAGCGACTGCACGCCGCCCGAGAGCGGGACGTGCCCGGGCACGCCGTGACCCTTGAGAGCGGAGACGACCTCCACCAGGGTGCACACCGTGAACTGCAGCCAGGCCAGAGCGAGTACCCAGATGAGGACGCCCACGACGACGTCGAGGGACACGGTCTGAACGAGCAGGGCGCTCATGTCCAGACTGGTTGGCAGCGGCGGGGGCCCGACGGTGGTCAGCACGGCCACGGGCAGGCCGATGATGATGGCGGCGAGCGTGAGGCCGGCTACCACGGAGCGCCACACCGGCGGCCGGGTACTGCGCGCGGGCGCCCGGAACCGCTGGGGGCCGGCGGCCTGGGCACGGCGCCGTCTCGATGCGGTGGTCATGGCTTCTGCCTCCACTCCAGGCCGATGGCGTTGCCCGCCTTCGGCAGTCCGGGCTTCTGTCTTTCCTTGGGGCTTTCCTCGTCGCCCCCCTGGGGCGGTTCGGGCTTGGGCTGCTCCTTGGGTCCGCCGTCGTCGACCTTGGGCGGGGCGGGCTTGGGCCGTTGCGGCTTGGGCTGTTGCGGCTTGGGACGTTGTGGCTTGGGCCGCTCCTTGGGGCCGCCGTCGTCGCCGGTCTTCGGCAGGCCGGGCTTGGGCTGTTCCTTGGGGCCGAAGTCGTTGCGGGCCTCTCCGGTCACGGAGACGTGGATGGAGGGGATGCCGACCAGTCGCAGCATCGTGGTGGGGACGTCGCGTTCGACCGTGACCGAGACCCGGTCGGTGGAGGCCTTGACCGTCGAGGTCTGGGCGTCGCCAGTGCGGGCCAGGTAGCTCCGAGCCACCGACGTGGCCGCCGAGGGGTCCGTCGCGGCCACTCCGGAGCCGCGCAGCTTGTCCATGCTCAGCTGCTGGACTCCGACCCGGGCCGCCTGCTCGGCCTGGTCCGCCATCGTGGAGCGTGCGTTGAGAACGCGCCCGCCTTCGACGCACAGTCCGGCCATCAGCATGAGGGCTGAGGCGATGATGACGACGTAGACGGACACCGATCCCCGCTCCGGGTGCTGACGCAGCTCCTTGGCAATCCGGATCCCGTTCATCGTGTCCCCCTCCACTGGTCCACCGGAGCGCTCGACTCGGCCCTGACCACGGTGGCCCCGGGCAGGAAGACCAGTCCCAGATCGGAGAGCTTGACGCGGCAGCTGACTGCGACCCTCACGGCCCCGCCCTGGCGGAAGCCTCCGACGTCGACGCCGGCCGAGCAGCTGGCGCGGGACGTGTCCGCCTGGGCCAGGCTCCGGTTGGCGGCCGCGCTGGCGGCGCCCACGGAGCGCTCCATGGAGGCTGCTCGGGCGGCGTCGCGGGACGCTGCCTCGACCATCCCCTGCGCGGAGACGATGCGCCCCCCGGCGACGGCCACCATGGTGATGAGCAGCAGCACCGGGACGAGGACCACCACCTCGATGGACATGGTTCCCCTCTCCGAGCCGGCGGCCTCGATAGTGCGACGCCGGATCTGCTTCTTTCTGACATGTTTCATCGGTCGCTCCGGAAGGTTTCCCGCTCTGAGGTCACCGAGGTCTTCACCCGCGGTGACATTCCGGCGACGACGTCCATGGCCTTCCCGGAGACACGTACCGTGACCTGGTCTGACGTGGTGGAGACATCGATCGTGATGTCGGAGAGCGCGCGGCCGCCGACCTTGCGGGCGTAGGCGACACCGTTGGCCTTGGCCACCGAGGTGCGGTCGCCCGCCTCGGAGCTCACGCGCGCCTCTCGAGCCACCTCGCGGGCAGTGGCGATGGCGACCTCGTTGCCATACCAGACCAGGGCCACCTGCACCGTGATCAGAACGACCAGCAGAAGCAGCGGGAAGAAAATGATCAGCTCGACGCTGGAGGCGCCCGTCTCCTGACTCAAGCGGCTCATCACGCGTTCTCTCCAATTCCTCATTGGGGCATCGACCCTGCTTGATCAGTTGCCGCCGATCGAGGGAACCTGAAGACCGTTGGAGGCGTTGGACACCAGGCTGTAGATGGCGCGGCCGACAAGCGCGGCCAGGACGATGAGGAAGCCGGTGATGATGACCCACTCAACGGTGGAGGCTCCCTTCTCCTCAGCGAGGAGGCGCCGCTCCACCTTGTCGCGCACGTCGCCGGCGATGGTCTGAAGGGTGATGAGGAAAGACAGCATGGTGTTCCTTCTTTCTGTTCGGGAGAGTGAAATCTGTACGGGATACGGATGACTGCAGGGCCTAAAAGGAGCCCATGATTCCGGTCAGGGCCGGGTAGACGAGGAAGACGATGAATCCCATGGCGACGACGAGCTGGGCCACGAGCATGGACTCGGAGTTCTCCCCGGCCTTGCCCTCGGCGTCGGACAGGTCGCGGCGGCGCATGCTGGAGGCCCGGGCGCCGAGGGACTCGCGGATCTTGGCGCCGTCCTCAGCGACGAGGGCCAGGGCGGCGGACAGGTCGCGCAGCTCGTCGATACGCAGCTGGGTGCCCAGCCGGCCCAGGGCCTCCCAGGGCGTGTCCCCGCGCAACCGGGCGACGTCGAGGGCGTTACGGATACGCACCATGGCGGGGTCGTCGGAGAGGCTGGAGGCGGCGTCGAGGGCCTCGGGGACACCCCGGCCGGCCGACAGCGACATGGCCACAAGGTCCAGGTAGGAACCGACGACGTGGCGGAAGTCCCGGCGGGCCTCCTCGGCCTCCCGGCGCAGACGGGCCGTGGGCAGCAGCAGGCCGACCATCCCCATAACGAGGCTCAGCAGGAGGGGCACCGACCATCCCAAGGGCGCTCCCATGACCTGCATCAGCCCGACGACGGCTATCGGGACCATGAAGGCCCCCAGTCCGGCGAACAGGGAGGTGACCAGGTGCCGTTCGAGGGAGCGCCCCACCACGGACAGGTCAGTGGTCAGGAAGGTGAGGTCGGCCCCCGTGCGTCGGGCCAGGGAGGTGATCCGGAGGCTGAAGAGGTCCATCCACGGGGGCATCACGGCCTCTGAGGGGTTGAGGCGCCGCACGTCCTCACGCATGCGCCCCTCGTTGCGGCGGGTGTCCAGCTCGGCCAGCGCCGCGGCGGGCTGGGTGACGGGCGGGGCGAGGATGAGTCCGAGGAGCAGGACGCCCACTCCACTGATCATCCCGCCGGTCAGGATCAAGGCCATCATGCCTCCTCACCCCCGGCCTGCGCGGTGACGGTCAGGAAGCGTCGGGGCAGGCGCACGCCGGCCAGGCGCCGCATCCAGAGCATGCCCATCGCGAAGAGGGCGACCACGACAACCAGCACCAGCTGGCCCTGCACACTGGAGTAGGGGGCCACGAAGCTGCGGTTGAAGACCGCCAGGCCCAACATGATGACGATCGAGAAGACGACGACGATCTGGGCCGAGCGCCGGGTACCGGCGCGGGAGGCGGAGACGCGTTGACGCATGTCGAGCTCGGAGCGCGCGGTGTCCGCCAGGGCGCCGAGCAGCTGGCGCAGGCCGGGGCCGCGCAGGCGGGCATTCATGATGAGGGCGGAGACGATGAGGTCCGCCGTGGGGTCGCCCAGGCTGTCGGCGAACTGGCGTAGCGCCGTCGACAGGGGGACGCGTACGCGCATGCGGTCGGCCAGGAGGGCCAGATCCTCGCGGATCACCGGGGCGGAGGCGTGGACGGTGGCGGGGATCGCCTGCTCCAGGCCCACCGCGCCGGCGATCGTGTCCCGCAGGGACTCGGCCCAGGTGGCCAGGGCCTCGACCTTGGCCGACGAGTGCTTCTCCTCCTTGGCCCCACCGAACAGCATCGGCCAGACGATGACGAGCACGCCGCCGGCGGCGGCCATCACGACCCACCGTGTGAGGATCAGCAGGGCCAGCCCGACGGCGAGGCCAGCGACGAGCCGGCCGGAGAACCCCTTGAGGCTGTCGCGCAGGGCCCTCGAGGAGCCGGAGCGCTTGGGGATCATGTCGACCCCCATGAAGAAGCCGACCAGGAGGAAGACTCCTCCCCCGACGAACGCGCCGGCGAGGATGGCAACGGTGGCGGTTCCCTGGTTCATGCGACGCCTCCCCTGTAGGAGGCGGCGGGGTCGTAACCGGCCGACATGAGGTCGTTGACGCAGGCGATCGGCGCGGCCGGCTGGGCGGTCCCGGTCCCGTCGTCGGCGAAGACCTCGCTGGACAGGACTCGTCCGTCGACGCCGTTGACCTCGCGCACGGAGGCGACGTAGCGGCGCAGCCCCCCGCCCTGGGAGAAGCGGTTCTCCCGGGTCAGGAAGATGACGAAGTCGACGGCTCCGGCGATGAGGAGGTTGGTGGCCTCCTGGGGCAGGTGCTCGGCGGACTGGATGGCGTAGGTGGCGATGCGGTTGAACACCTCGGAGGAGGAGTTCGCGTGGATGGTGGACAGCGAGCCGTCGTTGCCCTGGCTCATGGCGTTGAGCATGGTGACGATCTCGTCGCCCAGGACCTCGCCGACGATGACGCGCGAGGGGTTCATGCGCAGCGAGCGCCGCACCAGGTCCGCCATGGAGATCGCGCCGGAGCCCTCGGAGTTGGGCAGGCGCTCCTCGAAGGCGACGACGTTGGGGTGCAGATCGGCGAACTCGCCCAGCCCCAGCTCCAGGGCGCGCTCCACCGTGATGAGGCGCTCGTCGGACGGGATTTCGTTGGCCAGGGCGCGCAGGAAGGTGGTCTTCCCGGCGTTCGTGGCGCCGGCGATCATGATGTTCTTGCGGGCGCGCACGGCCGCCGAGCAGAAGGCGGCCAGCCGCGGGGTGAGGGATCCGAGCCTGACCAGGTCGTCCAGGCCCACCCGGTCCAGGCGGGCGCGACGCACCGAGATCGAGGGACGCGAGCAGACCTCCATGACGGCGGACAGGCGCGAGCCGTCCGGCAGGCGCAGGTCCAGCTGGGGGTTGGCCGAGTCGAAGGGGCGCGAGGCCAGGCCGGAGTATGAGCCGAGGACCTGAACGAGCTCGATGAGCTCCTCGTCGGTCTCGGCCACGGGTTCGCCGCGCTCCTCGCGTCCGTCGGCGTACTGGATGAAGACGTTGTCGCAGCCGTTGATGTCGACGTTCTCGACATCCTTGTTGTCCAGCAGGGGCTGGAGGCGTCCGACGCCGAAGAGCGCCGCATGGATGCCCTGGGAGATCTCTTCCTCCTCCTGGGCGTTGAGCGGGTTGCGGCCGGCGGCGATCTCAGCGCGGGCGTGCCGCTCGAGCACACGCCCGATGAGGGCGCGGGCGAACTGACGCTCGTCCTCGGCGGACATCGGCGGGATGCCGGAGGTGGCGTCGTCACGGCGCTGCTGGGCCAGGAGGTCGGCGACCTCCTCGCGCATGTCGCGGACGAGTCCCTGGTCGACGCTCATGCGACACCTCCGGTGACGCCGACGCCGGCGAGGGCGGTGGCCACGCTTCGGGCAGAGCGTACGAGGAGGGTCTGCCCCAGTGGGCGGGCACGGCGGCCCGCGAGGGAGTCGGCGGCGCTCTGGTCGAAGGCCAGGACGCCGACGACGGGGATCTCCAGGCCGCTGCCGCGCAGCAGGCGGGTGAGGTCACCGGCCTCGTGGCGGGCCTTCCAGGGAGCGATGAGCAGAACACCGAGGCGGACCTGCTCGGAACGGCGGGAGATCTCCGCGGTGATCCAGGACAGGCGCTCACGCAGGTGGCCGTAGTTCTCAACGCCGGGGCGCACGGCGACCAGCGTGATATCGGAGGCCAGAGCCACGCCCAGGCTCGGGGCGCCGGGAGACAGACGGCCGACGTCGGCGACGACGTCCCTGCGCTGACGGAGACTGGCGGCCAGTCCCGCCCAGCCCGATCCGATGGCCGTGGCCTGGTCGGGGCGGGACAGGCCCACGAGGACCGACAGGTCCCCCTCGATGACGGTGAGATGGTCCTGCAGCGGTGCGGCCGGGTCGCGGCGGGTCGCGGCGGCCAGGGAGACAACGCCCCGGTCGCTGTCCAGGGGCGTCCCCTCACGACTGCGAGTGCGGTAGACCAGGTCGGAGCCGACCGGGTCGAGCTCGGCCAGGACAACGGGTCGTGGCCAGACGGCGGCGAGCACGTGTGCGCTCGTCGAGGCCCCAGGGGCACCTTTGGCGGAGGCGATGGAGATGAGCATCAGCTGTCCTTGATCGGCTGGTTGGTCGCGGTCTGGACGACGGCGATGGTTCCGTTGGCTGAGGCGCTGGCCAGCTTGGCGGCGTCATTCCGGTTCACAACGAGGGAGATGACGGCACCGGAGGTCCAGTCGTTGTCCGTGCCGGAGGAAGGAGTGGCCTTGAGAACCTGTGCGCCTTCGATGGAGACCGACTGGTTACCGACGTCCACGACGTCGACCATGTCCCCGGCACCCAGGCCCCCCGCGGGGAAGCGGCCGGAGGCGACTGAGACGCCAACAACCTGCTGATCCCCTCCGGGCACGGGGGCCGTGGCGATCTGGGAGGCGTCCAGGAGCTGGCCCTTGGCGACCTCGACCCGTGCCGTGCGCCCGATCACCTGATCGATCTGGTCCGCGGGGATCAACGTCCTCAGGTCCGAGGAGACCGAGGCGGAGACCAGGTCCTCCTTCGCGATGGTCTCTCCGGCCTGGATCGTGTCCGCCGCAGCGAGCATCTGGACCCGCTTGTCCATCTGCATCGCCAGCAGGCCCGCAAGCAGGGCGCCCCCGACGATCAGGAGCACGGCAAGCGCGGCCAGCAGGGGACGCCTCTCACGCGGAGCCGATGGCAAGCGAGCACTGTCCACACCCTCACGAGGGCGGACATGCTTCTCCTTGCCGGAATGACGATCGTGACGCTCGGACACGCGTCCAGATAAACGGGATGCCATCAGGGAAAACCTCACGCGAATCAAGAATGTGCATAGGGAATTCAATAGAACACGCCATGAGCACATCTGCGGAATTGAATAGACACATCGTAGGCAATCCCCAACACCCCGCCCATGGGGATCTACCCCCACATGCTATAAAGATGGGGATCCATCCCCATGCCTGAATAAAGGCCCATGGGGATCCATCCCCACATCAACAAAAAGGAGGGTTTTCCTCTTGACTCACCCTCCCTCGTCGCAGAAAGTAGTGGGCAGGCGCACCACCACGGGCGACCTGAATCCGCACAACCCATGCGGAGACAAAACCCATTCAGAAGAAGGAGATCACCGTGGCCGCAATTAAGGCAGACCTCGACACGCTCTCGGAGCTGTACAGGACCCTGAAGACCAACGTGGAGACCACCAACACCATTCAGACACAGGTTGACGGATCGGTGAACAGCGCGGTGTGGGAGAGCACGAACGCCACCGAGTTCCGCGAGCAGTGGACGACGAAGTTCAAGCCGGCACTGAAGGCTTTGGAGGACGCGCTCGCCAAGGCCGGCACCGACGTGGCGCAGAACCACAACAACCTCGCCATCTCCGGCGGGGAGAGCGTGGAGCACCTTTCCCCCGTCTCCCCCATCGCCTGAGTCTCGGCGGATACTGCACCTACAGCAAAAAGGTGGTCTGGGAACACGACTGTTCCCAGACCACCTTTTTGCTTCCCGGATGCCGCACACTATCCAGTAGGAGGAGACAAGAGGCGAGAAATAATAAAGGACTGCGGGAGGAATGATCTTCCTCCCGCAGCCGGATTCCTCCGCTGGTTGGCGGTGCGGTGGGGTCGGTCAGTTCTGGGGGCCGGTGTTGAGGCTCTGCGCCTCCCCCACCCTCAGCGACAGGCTCCCAGAGGTCGACACCGACGGCAGACTCCCCTGAGCACCATCGGTGGCCGTGTACGAGGCGCTGTAGGAAACCCCCGTCTTCACCGACGTGATCCCGCCCAGATGCTCCGAGCTGCGCGTGAAGGTCATCGTGCACGAGCTGCCCCCCTCCGGCATCCCCGGCCGCCACGGAGTGCCGAATCCCTGGCATGAGACCTTGCTATCCGGAGCCGACAGCGTCAAACCAGATGACGTTGCCGTGACGGTCGCCGTCACCGGCCCAGCAGTCGCCGTCGCCGTCACCGACTGAGGCGTATCCGCACTCGCCCACACCCAGTTCTCCACACCGACCAAGGTCTGCACGTCATCACCCATCTGTGGATTCATCTCCACTGACGGAGGCGGAATCTCCACCGCCTTCCAAGCCGCCTTAGCCAATGTCCCCCCGTCAATGACTGGCGCAGGCGGCTGGCCGCCGGCAGGAACATACACGAGGCCGTTCTTCGCGTGAAATTCCTCAGATAATCTACCGTACTCCTCGGTGCTCATTCCAGCCGAAGGGACACACAACGGGTAATACCAGTGTCCCTCTTGATCATTCTCGTGATCTCGCCAGTTTGGATGAGTGGAATTATAAGAATCTATAAACCTAGTCCTCTTGGAATCTTTGAAGAAAGCGGCCGCTTCAGCACCACTTTGCCCCTTCTGATAACGGCACACAGGCTGCACCTGTGTCGAAACCTGACGACTGGACGTCGTTGTTCCACCGCCCCCCTTCGATCCGGAGGTGGCGGAGTTGTAGGACACTGACACGGAGATATTGACGCCGCCATCGGAGCCCTGGGAGGAGTGCCCCGAGACGCCTCCCCCCTCCGCAAAAGCCTGGGTCGACGGAAGCATACCGAGAGGAGCGATCACCGCGCACGTCGCCGTCGCCAAGCCGACGCGCCTCACCATTGTCTTCAGCATTGATCCACGCTTTCCACTGAGGAGTAGTTGACAACCCAGCCTTGATCATTTTTGATCAGGCTCACCGCGAGGGAGATCTTGTGGCCGAGGTCGTCTGAGGGGACCTGTGCCCCGTCTTGAGAAACCAGACGGACCTTTGTCTCATCGGCACACACCGTCACCGTTGATGAATAGCGATCGGGATTGATCTGAACCGAGGTGATGGCGGTGCTGGCCTCGCCCTCAACGTGCTGCCCGGCGGCGGCCCGCTCGTCGTAGACCTTTTTGAAGGCCTGGTACTGATCCCCGGTGGTGACGGACTCGACCGCGGTCGTTCCGTTCATGTCCCGGTAGGCATCCCAGGTCGCCCGGTCGTAGTCGACATAGGCCTTGATCACCTGGGACTGCTCCGCATCCAGGTCTTTCGGGATCGACGCCACGGTGTACGACGTCGTCGGATCCGACAGCGACCTCTCCGTCACGGGAGCGTCGCCGCCTGAGGCACTGGCCGCGGCGGAGGCGTCCGCGCCGGCAGTCCTCAAAGGCGGAACAACACCCCCCGGCTTGGCGCTGCTTGGCGAGCATCCCGCCAGCGCGCATGAGGAGACCAGGACCAGCCCGCCCCACAGGCATAAGCGACGACGGCGGAACATGAGCTACCTCCACAAGCCAGAACGATCAACCCCCACATATTCGTGAGCAAATTGACCATACCCGCCCGTATATCGCCCCGTCACTATCGCCCCATGGGGATTGACCCCCATGCCTATTCGGCTGTTTTCATCGTCGCGACCGGGGCCGGCACGAGTCGGGCCGACGCCTGAATAAACGACGGTGGGCGACCCCGAAGTGCTCGGGGTCGCCCACCGTCGTCAGCTGCGGCTGCGCCGCTCCTTGATCCGTCTCAGCGCACGGGCTTGCGGACCTCGGCGGAGAGGAACCAGGCCTGCTGCTCGAGCTTGCCGATGAGGTCCTCGACGATGCCGGAGGAGGTGGGGTCCTCGGAGTCGACGTCCTCGTCCACACCGCGCAGGGTGGCGACAACGGCCTCGATGGCGGAGACGATGTAGGCGACGCCCTCACCGGTGAGGATCTCGCCCTCGGGGGCGGCCGGGACGGTGGTGGCGGCGGAGACGGTGGCCGGGCGACCGTCGGGGACGGCGTTGATGGCGCGCATGCGCTCGGCGACCTCGTCGGAGCCCTCGCGGGCGATGTCGACGACGTCGTCCAGGTTGAGGTGGACGTCGCGGAAGTTCGGGCCGACGATGTTCCAGTGGATCTGCTTGCCGACGAGCTCGAGGGCGATGAGGTCGGTCAGGACGCGCTGGAGGTTGTCGCTCAGGGCTGCGGAGGCGGTGAAGGCGAGGTTGATGGACGGCGTGGTCATGGTGTCTGCGTTCATGGCCATCACTTTACTACATCGCGAACCTCTGTGGGTGTTACTTATGATTCACAGGCAAGCCATACCTCATCTGAAACCAAGGCTCACCTGCCAGGATAGGCTTCACTGGTGGGACGGCGACGGTGGACAACCAGCCCCGCCCGTCGATGGGACGATGCGGCTAACAGTTCGCTCACCCTCCAGACCGTTTCCTTGTCAGCCGACCTTGCAGGTGTTCGGCTCACCGGTCTCCTCCTCCTCAGAGGCGAGCCAGTGCCCGTCACTGCCGGGCACCATGGTGTTCTTCGCCGGGATCCGCGCCTTGTTGGAGGGGTCAGTGACGTCCTTGCCCTGCGCGTCGACGTAGGTCACCTGTGTCAGGTCCACGCAGTAGGAGACGGTGGCGCTCTGGCCGTCGGCGCTCATGGCGACCTCGGAGATCGCCACCTTGACGGGAGTCTTGACCTTCTGGCCCTTGTTCTTCAGGTTGTCGGCGTCGCTGATGAGCTGCTGCTGGAGGTTGCCGGTGGTGACGGTGGGGACCTTGCTGGTGTCCTGCCCGCCGCCGACCCACAGCTTCCAGGACATGTGGTCGTAGGCCACGAAGTCCTCGAGGATCGCGACCCGCTTGGTGTCGAGACCGGCGGGGATCGCGGTGATGGTGTACCCGAGCTGGGTGTCGGACAGGGAGGCGGCCGTGACGGTGCCGGCAGTGCCCGACGCCGTGGCGGCAGCGGAGGGGGCCGACGCTGAGGGCGCCGCGGAGCCGGCCCTGTTCGTTGCGGGCGCCTTGCCACCGGGTTTGGAGTCGTTGGAGGAGCAGCCGGTCAGGGCCAGCGAGCCGGTAAGCAGCAAGCAGCCCAGTGCGGCGGCTCGGCGGCGGGCCCCGGCTCGACTCGCGGGGCGGTTCTCGGCACGTGCCACGGGGGCTCCTCACTGTCGGCCGGATTCAACCCGGCGGAAACCAACCCATCGACACTACCGCGAAGGTCACGAACGTGTCTCGACCTTCGTCGACCGCGCTCCACCTGTCGACCCGACGACGGCGGGCGACCCCGGCAACCCCGGAGCCGCCCGCCGGCGTCGGACATGGACAGCTGTACTCAGCGCACGGGCTTGCGGTCCTCAGAGGAGATGAACCAGGCCTGCTGCTCGAGCTTGCCGGTCAGGTCCTCCAGGATGCCGACCGACGTCGGGTCCTCGTCGTCGACGGCGTCGTGCACGCCCCGAAGCGTGGACACGACGGCCTCGATGGCGGAGACGACGTAGGCGACGCCCTCGGAGACGGTGATCTCATCCTTGGGCAGGGTCGGGACGGTGGCGTCGGCGGCGACGGTGGCCGGGCGGCCGTCGGGGACGGCGTTGATGGCGCGCATGCGCTCGGCGACCTCGTCGGAGCCCTCGCGGGCGATGTCGACGACGTCGTCGAAGTTCAGGTGAAGGTCGCGGAAGTTCTCACCCACGATGTTCCAGTGGGCCTGCTTGGTGGCCACCCCCAGGGCGATGAGGTCGACCAGGACGCGCTGGAGGCTGTCGCTCAGGGCGGCGGAGGCAGTGAAGGCGAATGATACGGACGGTGTTGCTGCAGTCTCTGCACTCATGCACCCCATCCTACGCCGTTTCTTCCGGAGCCGGCCTGTCGCTGAGAGAGAAACGCACGCACCGCGCCCGGCCGGCCGCCGACGGGGACTGTTGACGCGTTGGGGGGCAGGATTCCTGTCCCCCAACGCGTCAACAGTCCCCGCTTGCAGAGAAATGTCCCCGGCCCGGTCAGGCCCAGGGCTGACGCTGGGCCCACTCCTGCGGGCTGACGCGCCGCCCGGTGTAGAAGGGCGTGTCCACGCGCACGTGCATGCGTGCCTCCGTGTAGCGCTGGTGGTGCAGGACCCCCTCGAGCCGGTCGAGGCTGTCGGCCTCGAAGCCGAGGATCCACTCGTAGTCGCTCAGGCCGAAGGTCGACAGCGTCGACCCCTTGACGTCGGGGTACTTGGAGAAGCCGTGGCGCCCGTGCTGGGCCATCATGCGCGAGCGCTCCTCGGGATCGAGCAGGTACCACTCGTAGGAGCGCACGAACGGGTAGACCATGACCCAGTCGCGCGGCGCCACCCCGGCCAGGCAGGCCGGCACATGACGGGGGTTGAACTCGGCGGGCGTGTGCAGCCCCATGCAGGACCACACCGGCTCCAGGTAGCGGCCCAGCGCGCTGCCGCGCAGGCGGTGGTAGGCGTCCTGAAGGACCTCGGGGTCGTCGTCGAGCCACCACACGAGCAGGTCGGCATCGGCGCGCAGGCCCCCGACGTCGTACCAGCCGCGCGTCGTCACACCGCCGGCCTCGATGAAGTTGGCGCTCTCCCCCAGGAGCTGCTCGCGCTCGGGCTGGGAGGCGGGCAGCGGGCGGGTCAGGCGGAAGACGCCGTACAGGGTGTAGTGGTACTGGTTGTTGATGGCCTCGAGGTCGACGTCGGTGGCGTCGCGCGGGTCGCGGTGGGGGCGGCGCTCCTCGTCCTCGAAGCGGTGCAGGCCGCCCTCACCGGGGTGGCCGCCGGGGTGGCCGTGCTGACCGTGGGTGTCGGTGCTCATTTCTTCTCCTGGTTCTTTCGGAGCCGCTGGGCTGGGGCTATCGGGGTCCGTCGCCGTCGGTCCCCTGGTGACTGCGCTGGCTGGGCGGGCCGGGGTGGCGGGTCCCGGGGCGGCAGCACGAGTCCGGGCACACCGTGTGGAAGGGGCCGACGCCGGTGGTCGAGCCGGGCCGGACGTCCTCCCCGCGGGCGGCGGCGGCCCGCTCGAAGAGGATGTCGACGAGGGAGTCGACGAAGGCCGGGTGAGTACCGACGGTGGCGGCGCGCGCATACGGCATCCCCAGGTCGCGGGCGGTCTGGGCGGCCTCGGTGTCGAGGTCGAAGACGACCTCCATGTGGTCGGAGATGAAGCCGAAGGGGGCCACGACGACGCCCCCGGGCCTGTCCGCGGGGCTGCCGTCGGTCAGGTGTCCGGCGGCCAGGGCCTCGAGGTGGTCGTTGACATCCGGTTCAAGCCAGCGGGCCTGCGGCGGGCCCGAGCGCGAGCAGTAGACGAGGTCGGCCTCCACCGTCTCCAGGCCGAGCCGACGGGCGACCTCGGGCACGAGGATGGCGGCCAGCGCCTCGTGCTGGGCGACGTAGGAGACCTCCGTGGACAGGTCGGCGGCCACGCCCGGCTCTCGCCGCCCGTTTCCGGTCGGGCAGTCGACGCCGGAGGCGTCATGTGTCCCGGAGGTGCCGGGAGCGTTCTCGGGGCCCGTCCCCGGGGCGGAGCCGGCCTCCATGCCCAGGGGGATGGAGTGGGTGACGAGCACGAGGCGGGCGTCTGCGGCCGCCACCCCCTGCTCGGCGAGAGCGCCGTAGGCCTCGACGATGGCGTCGACGTTGGCCTGCAGCAGGCCTGGGGTGTTGTAGTAGGGGCGCGCCTTGTCCACGGTGAGGTCGACGGGGCCGCCCCCGTCCCCACCGACCCGGGCGGCGGCGTCGGCCTCGAACCCGTCACCGGTGGAGCCGTCCGCGCCGGCGGCGAGCAGGACGACGGCGCCGGCCAGGTCCTCGCGGTACTGGCGGCACCCGGAGTAGGAGCCGAAGGCCGCGGTGGGCAGGGCCAGGACGCGGCGGGCCCCGGCGTCGGCCAACTCACGCAGGGCCTGGCTGACGAAGGGGTGCCAGTTGCGGTTGCCGACGATGATCGGCAACGACGAGCCGCGCCGGGCCAGGCGGGCCTGGAGGGCGTCGCGCAGCTCGGCGTTGCACGCGTTGATCGGGGAGGCGCCGCCGAAGCCCTGGTAGTGGCCCGAGACCTCCAGGAGGCGCGAGTCGGGCACGCCGCGGCCGGCAGTGGCGTTGCGCATGAAGGGCAGGACGTCCTCGGGGCGGCGGGGCCCGCCGTAGGACAGCAGGAGGACGGCGTCGTAGGGGGCCAGCGGGTCGGCGGCCGGGCGGGCGGGCAACGCCTCGGTGGGGCCGGGCACGGGCGCAGCGGTATCAGTCATGGTCCTCTCCTGCACTCTCCAGGCCCCAGACGAGCTCAAGGGCCTGACGGTAGGCGTCCTCGCGGCCCTCCTGGCCGGCGCGGCGGGCCATGACGGTGGGCTGGTGGAGGAGTCGGGCCGCCAGGTGGTGGAGGGCGCGCTCGGCCTGCGCCAGAGGCACCATCGGTTCGCCGTCGATCTCGTCGGCGGCCTCGAAGCCGGGCTCGGCGTGGGCGTCACGATAGGGGCAGGCCCCCGCGGCGGCGTCGGCGCTGTTGACACCGCTCACGCCGGTTCCGGCGCGC
>NZ_JASPEP010000019.1:0-54994 GCF_031292835.1 Actinomyces stomatis | reverse complement strand
GCACCTCGGGAGTTTTTACGATTCAGCAGAACGGAGCCCCCACCACCCTCGACGGGTGGTGGGGGCTCCGTTCTACGTTCCTGAATGCTGTCCCCGTCTTGTTTCGCAGCCAGGCATTGACAGGCATCCTTCTTTGGAAACTTATGTATTGGTGGAGATGGGGGGAATCGAACCCCCGTCCGACGGGCGTACAACAGGACTTCTCCGGGTGCAGCTCGCTAGCGTTTTTCTCGGCCCCGGCGTCTCACGCGAGCAAGGACGCCGACGGGCTCAGTCGATGAAAAGTCCCAAGAGCCCTACCGACACGGGCTCTCAGCAGTGGCTTCCTAGATGACGCCAGGAACCGGGGCGGAAGCGCTCCCCGGGCTGACGGACTTCGAGGCTCGCTCAGGCGGCGAGGGCGAAGTCGGTGCGAGTGTTATCGGCACCTATTGGTTCGCGCAGAGCGTTGACGAGATGACTGCGCATCCTCGACCCGCTTCTCCTGAACCTACGACCGTCGTCGAAACCGATCATCCCCTATGGACATGTCACCGGACTCCCGCAGGAGACCTGGAACGCGCTCTCAGCAGAGCCAGAACACTCTAGCAGAATCAGGAGACGAAAGCACCGAATGCTGATGCCCCGTGCCTCACACGACCCACGCGGAGCACTCGAGGCAGGAGAGTCTTCCGCACGTCTCAGCCCCGACGCCGGTTGGCGGCGGCCATGGCCCGGGCCGCTTCCCGCTTGTCCTGCGCCTCACGCAGTGCCTGGCGCTTATCCCAGTCCTGCTTACCCCGAGCCAGGGCTATCTCCAGCTTGGCGCGTCCACCGATGAAGTACAGCTCCAACGGGACCACCGTATAGCCCTTGGCCTGGACCCTGGTCTCAAGGCGCTCCAGCTCACTGCGGTGCAGGAGCAGCTTGCGCTTGCGACGCGGGGAATGGTTGTTCCACGTCCCTTGCAGGTACTCGGGGATATGAGCCCCCTGGAGCCAGGCCTCACCATGGCGGTCGATCTCGATCCAGGCCTCGGTGAGCGAGGCTCGTCCCATGCGCAGCGCCTTGACCTCGGTGCCGGTGAGAACCAGCCCCGCCTCGTAACGGTCCTCGATGAAGTAGTCGTGGGTCGCCTTGCGGTTACGGGCCACCGTCTTGTGGGCATCGGAGGCGGCCTTCGCCTTCTGCCCGGCTGTTGGCTTGGACGCCCGAGCAGACTTGGAGGCGGGGGTCATCGGCCTGTCCTTTCACGAGTACGGGATGGCTGGCGCTCCCACGTCAGGGCGACCCGGAGTCCCCTCCGGGCGGGCCGCACCCAACCGGGGCATCGTGGCGTGACACGACGACGCGCAGGGACAGGAGTCTACGGGCCTCGTCAAGAAGGACTCGCCTAGAAGCCGGGCAGAGACATCGGGTCGATGTACACCCCGTCCTGAGCCACCTGGAAGTGGACGTGCGCCCCGGTCGCGTAGCCGGTCGAGCCGGTCGCGCCGACGACGTCACCGCGCTTGACCTGCTGGCCGTCGGCAACGCTGCGCGAGGAGAGGTGGCACAGGGTGATGACGTAGGAGTGCCCGTCGATGATGCCGCCATTGATGTCAATGCCGATGCCGCAGGACTCGGAGTCCCAGTAGGTGGCCACTCCAGAGACCGCGGCGTACTGAGGCGTGCCCTCACTCGCGGCGAAGTCGACCCCCTGGTGCCCTGTTCCGGAACCGGTGACCGGGTGAACGCGGTACCCGAAGGGCGAGGTCACCTCGAGCGGACCGGTGATCGGGTGACCGATGTACCCGCTTCCCAGGGAGTCGGAACTGATCGAGCTCGAGGGGACCGACGGCATGGTGCCGGCGCTGGCCGCAGCCCGGTTGGCGGCGTCGATCTTGGCGACTCGCTCAGACGCGGCCGCGGCATCGGCGTTGGCCTGGTCGAGCTGGGCCTGCAGATTGCTCTTACGGTTCTCCAGCGCTGTGGCAGCGGACTTCTTCTGAGCAGCCAGCTTGGCGACCTCGTCCCGCTTGGTCTTGGCCGCGTCCCGGGCCGTCTTGGCGTTCGCCTCGGCGTTGTCGGCCTCGGTCTTGAGTGTGCCGACTCGCGTGGTGGCGGCATTCTGCCTGGCCTCACGGTTGGCGTTCTGAGCGCGCTCGACCTCGGCGGCGGACAGCACAGCCTCCTGGACCCCTGAGCCGATCTCGACGGCCGAGGCGCGTTGGTTGAGCTCCTCGACGTCCTGGGAGGCGAGAACATAGCTCCACGAGGTCACCGAGTTGTCCCCCTGGTAGGTGGACACCACGATCTCCGCCACGGAGTCGGAGGTCTCCGAGGCCGTTTTCTTGGAGGCCTCGGACTCCTGCTTGACCGTCTCAAGACTGCTCTGCGCAGCGGTCAGGCGGTCGCTGGCGATCTGCTGCTCCCTCTCCTTGGCGGCCAGCGTCGTCTCAGCAGTATTGAGCTCGGTCTCCGCTGTGCTCAAGGATGCCTGGGCGTTTTGAAGCGAGATGTAGGCCTGTCCCAGATCAGCGCTGACCCCCTCGAGGGAGGAGAGGACCTCCTGCTGCTTACGCTGCGCCTCACTCTGTTTGGCAACGGCGTCGTCGCGCTCGTCGGCCAGGGAGATGTCCCCGGAGTAGAAGAAGGCGAGGCTGGCGGCGGCCAGGGCACAGACCGCGGCGCGCCGGCGTGAGCGGCGGAGGAACAGACGAGACAGCATGCGAGATCAGATCCTCGTGTACTTGGACAGAGAGAAGGCGGAAGAGACCGCGGCCAAGGCGATGGCCGCCAGAATCAGCCAGGGCGACAGGAGGAGAACGTCTCTGGTGGTGATGAAGGCAGTCGTGAAGGAGATGGAGGAGGCGAGCCACCCCTCCACGACGTAGCGGACTCCCACCCACAACGTGGCCACGGCGAGAATCGCCCCGGTGAGGGCGGCAATGACCCCTTCAAGGATGAAGGGCATCTGGATGAAGAGGTTCGAGGCTCCCACCAGGCGCATGATCCCGGTCTGTCGGGAGCGGGACATGGCCGACAGCCTGATGGTCGTCGAGATGAGCAGCACCGCGGCCACCGCCATGATGGTCGCCAGCCCTCCCGTGATCCAGGAGGCCCGGTTCATCACGAGGAAGAGGGGCTCGAGGGTGGAGCGTTGGTCGACCACGCGCTCCACGCCTCTGTGTCCCTCGAACTGCTCCGCCACCAGCTTGTAGTTCTCGGCGTCCTTGAGCTTGATGCGGAAGGACACGGGCATCATGTCCTCAGTGGCGTTTCTCCCGACCGCCGATTTGGCGTAAGCCTTCATGAAGTTCTGATAGGCCTGGGCCTTGGTCTCCATCTGGTAGGACTTGACGTAGCCGGAGGGGGCACCGCTGGTGATGAGGTTCTCAACCTCGCTGATCTGAGCAGCAGTGGCCTCGCCGTCGGCGCAGTTGGAGGAGGCCGACGACTTGGGGCACATGTAGACCGAGACCTCGACCTTGTCGTACCAGTCGCCCTTCATGGTCGAGATCTGGCTCTGCAGCAGTGAGGAGGCCCCCACGAAGAGCAGCGACACGAAGGCGACGAGAATCACGGACACCGTCATCGCCAGATTCCGGGACATGCCCTTGGCGGTCTCCGAGAGGACGAAACGCAGTCTCACAGTTCTTCTCCTTCAGCGGTCCGAGCCGTAGACACCGCGGTCCTGGTCGCGTACGACCTCACCGCCCTTGAGCTCGATGACTCGTTTACGCATCTGGTCGACGATCTCGTCATCGTGAGTCGCCATGACGACCGTGGTCCCCTGCCGGTTGATGCGGTCGAGCAGACGCATGATCCCGACCGACGTCGAGGGGTCCAGGTTTCCGGTGGGCTCATCGGCCAGGAGGAGCTTGGGCCGGTTGACCATGGCACGGGCGATCGCCACGCGCTGCTGCTCACCCCCGGAGAGCTCGTGCGGGAGGCGCTTCTCCTTGCCGGCCAGCCCCACCAGGTCGAGGGCCTCCGGCACAGCGGAGAGGATGTAGTGGCGCGGCTTACCGATGACCTGGGAGGCCAGTGCCACGTTCTCCAGGACGTTCTTGTTCTCCAGGAGCCGGAAGTCCTGGAAGACGAAGCCGATCTCCCGTCGCAGCTGGGGCACCTTCCACGAGGAGATCTGCGACAGGTCGCGTCCCAGCACGTGGATGCGTCCCTTGGTGGGACGCTCCTCACGCAGGACCAGACGCAGGAAGGTTGATTTTCCTGACCCCGAGGCACCGACGAGGAACACGAACTCATCACGGTTGACCTTGATGTCGACGTCGTCAAGCGCCGGACGCGCCCCGCGTTTGTACACCTTCGAGACGTGGTCGAAGCGGATCATTTGCTCGTTGCTCCCCTGCTGCGCCCCGAGCACGGCACTCGGGTTCATGGCGTTATGGCCACCGTATGCGCCGACACGCCATTTACCCGCCGTGACACGCCCAGCATCGATGTGGCTTGTGATGGCCGGGACGAGGTGTGATCCTCCTGTGATCACAGGGCTCGAGAGCCCCAGGCTCCAACCACTCACCGGCAACGCGCCCTAGGCTTGGGAGCATGAGTGAGATCTCCCTGTCGCCCGCGCTGTCACGCGCCTTCGAGGATCGTGTCGACCTGGGTTCCTGGGCGGGCTTCACCTCGTCGCTGGCCCGGTTCCTCGACGAGGTGTGTAGGCCGCCCGTGCAGCGGGGAGAGGCTGCCGAAGCCGCCATTGATCCATCTGGCGGAACCCTGTTGCTGACTGCACCGGCCCCCATGGTCAAGGCCGAGGAGCTGGCTCCCCAGGGGCGCTGGTCGCAGCTGCTGTCGAAACTGTCCCTGTCCACTCCCCCCGTTCCCTCCCCGGACCTGCCGGGTGTGGTCCTCGTGGGACGCACCGACGGCATCGAGGTCTCCCTACCTGAGCTCGACGCACAGGGGCGGGTGCTGCTCGGCCCCACCGAGCGCAGAATCCTGGGCGCGATCGGCTGGCAGGAGAGTCATCACGTCTTCGCCAGGCTGCTGTCCGACGGAGATGAGACCGCCGACCTGGTGACTCGCATCCTCATCGAGGTGCTCGAGGTCGCCCATCCCGCAGACCTCGACTACCTCCTGCGCGCGCACTCCGACATCAGCTGACCCCTGTGGCCTGCTCGACGAGATCATCGGCGAGCTCATACATGGGCCACGGTTCCTCGGCCTGCTCCTCGGCCTGCTCCTCGGCCTGCACGGAGACTGGATCGACGACGAAGGAATCAGCATTCCCCGCGTGCGTCGCAGTGGACTCTCTGGAGTCTCTGGACTCGCCGATCTCAGTGGAGTCCTGGGAAGCTCCCGCTCTCCGGGCCTCTGGAGCCGAGGCGCCCGATGCTGGCGTCTCGACGTCCCAGTGATCCGGTGAGACGTGCTCGTCGCAACCGGGCTCGAGCTCGGCGTCCCCGGTTCCAGCGCCCGAGGATGCAGAGGGCGCCGACTCCACGGCTCTCACGCGCGCGAAGCGGGACTCCCCTCTGGTCAGATCGTGCCCAGCGGCCTGGAGCGTGATGACGTTGGTCTCGTGCTTCCTGCCGTTGTTCTCCCAGGACTCCTGAGAGAAACGTCCTGTGAGCAGGACTGCGTCCCCCTTGCGCAGGGAATGACTCAGATTGGCGGCGAGCTGCCCCCATGCCTTAGCGGTGAACCAGATCGTCTCGGCGTTGTTCCACCCCTGATCAGTGCGGTAGGTCGGGGTGACGGCGACACGAAAACGACAGTAGGGACGGGCATTGTCCCCGACACGGGACAGGACCGGATTGGTCCCGACGACGCCCTGGACGGTAAGGTCGAGCTGACGAGTCATGAGCGGGCTCCTTGGTTGTGGGAGGGCGGCGCTCTGCCGCCCCTGCACCACAACGGTGCTCGGTCCGCCCATCAGATGCCCAGCGGGCCCCGGGCTCACTCCCCGCACGAGCCTCCCTCAGGGGAAGAACTGAGGGCTGTGGCCACTGGATGGCCTCTCAGAGGCGGGGTTACAGCCCCAAAGCGGATTGCAGCGCCCGATGCTTCTCCAGAACCTTGGCAGCCGGCTGGCTCAGTCCCCGCTCAACCACGGACTCCAGGCGTGCACGCACCCGTTGTCCATAGCGCTCCGCCTCGCGGCGCGCTCTGCTGCGCCGACGTACCCCGGCGATCAGAACCGCCATGAGTCCGAGGACGATGAGGCAGGCCGGGACGATCTCGATGCTGCGGTGCAGAACCTCGAGTCCCTCTCGCACCACGGAGGCGGACAGCCACGACACCCCGCCGAGCACCATGAGCAGACCTCCCCACCACAGCAGGTCGATCACCGGCTGGCGATGCCCTGGCAGCGGCACGGAACCGACCGCCTCGGCGGTCTGCCCCGCCAAGGTCTCCGGGGAGACGACGGCGGCCTCCATGCTCCGGGCCCACGTGGGCGGCAGTCCCTGTGAGGTGCGGTGGACCCATGTGGAGTGAGCCGAGGACACCGCGGTACGCGAGGGCGGTTCGGGGCGGGCCAGGGCTCTGGGCAGGACCCTGGACAGTCCGGCCCTCACCGAGTCCTCCACCGCCTGGGCGCCGGACGCCTGCAGCAGCACCTTGGTGGTCTCCTCGGTGAGGTCGGCATTGAGCTCCACCTTGTCGCGAGCCACCGTGGGACGTAGACGACGCGTGATCGCATCAAGCTCGGCCGAGGCCGTGCGTGCCGCGTTGGACTCCCGTGCGACGCGCTGGCGCAACATGCTGCGCACGACGTCGAGATTGTCACCACGCACGGCCGATACCGGGAGCACCTGAACCCGGCTGAGCCCATCATCCTTGAGAAGAGACCCGACGTCGTCCAGCAGGGTCGCCAGGCCGCTCTCCGGGAGGGTATCCACCTGGTTGACCAGGACGAGCATGTCCTCCTGACGGGCGCCCAGCCCGCGCAGGTAGCCGTCGTGCAGGGCCGCGTCGGCGTACTTCTGAGGATCGACCACCCACACGAGGATGTCGGCCAGCGGAACGAGGCGATCCACCTGCAAGGAATGCTCCGTCGTCACCGAGTCGTAGTCGGGGACGTCAAGCAGGACCAGGCCGGACATGCTTCCCTGGTCCTCGGCGTCGAGAATCGAGTCCCCCCGAATTCGCCGTTCCGAGGAGACCCCGAGGAAGTCCAGGAGCGGGCCGGCGTCGTCACCCCAGGAGCAGGCGGCAGCCCGCGACGTCGTGGGACGACGCGCGCCCACATCTGCGAAGTTCAACTGGGTCAAGGCGTTGAACAACGACGACTTGCCCGAGCCGGTGCCCCCGAACAGCGCTACGACGGTGTGATCCACTCCCAGCGCCAGGCGCTGCGCCACGGCATCGAGCGCTTTGTGAGCAGGGATCGACAGGGAGGCCGGAACCTCGGTGGGGCACAAGCGCAAGGCATCTCGAACCGCGTTCAGGCGGGCATCGAGGTGCTCGGCGTCGAGCACCTCGAACCCCCTCTGGGCGGAGGAGGCGGAGGGGACGGTATCGGATTGGCTCATGCTGTGGCTCCGGGACGGGTGAAGGGCTTGAGCTCGCCCGAGCGCAGACGCAGCGCGGCGGCGAACCCGGGGGCGGGGGCGAGGGAGGTGGCCGCCCCCTTGGGGACTGTGGCAGTCAGCGCCTCCGTGACCGCTTCCACCAGGAGCTGACCGGCCTGAGCGGTCTGCTCCTCCAACCCCAGGCGTCTGGCGGCGGAAACGGCCCCGTCAACACCGGCTGCTGCGGCGATGAGGAGATCGATGACGCTGGCGGGGCTCAGTCTACGGATGTCCTGCGGACTCTCGATATTCGCCTCCAGGTAGCCGACCCAGGCCTCAATGGTCACGGCCGCGTCATCACCCTGCCCCAGGAGTCTGCGCGCGTGCTCCTCGGCCCCCACCTCGGACCAGGCTCTCCGAGCTTCAGCACTCAAGGCGACGATAGCGGCCTGCAGCTGGTTGGCCAGGGCCTCACGGGCGTCGGTGGCCAGCTGAGAGAGTCCCTCGGCGCGAGCCTTGTCCGCCCGCCCCAGGAATCCTCTGCGCAGCCTGCCCCCTTGAGCCAGGGAGGCCAGTGGACCTCCGGAGGATGCCAGGGTGATCCACCGGGTGGCCGTGGCGCCCTGGCCTGCAGAGCCGGCCCTGATGTCAGCGCTCAACGACTCAATGGCGGCCTCCCTCAGGTTCTGGCACTTCCTCTCCAGCTCCTGAGCCACCGCGTCCTGGGCGTCGACGTCATCAGCCAGGCGCTCCAGGTCGGTGCGCAGAGTGCTCCACACCCCTCTGCCGGTACGACGCACAAGACCGGCTGCGCGGTGACGGCCGGCCAGGAGCTGCAGCCAGTCGCGCAGCTCGTTCACGCCGTCGCCCGACAAGAGCCCCTCATGCGGCCCGGCGTCCGGGATGACGAAGAAGGGCGCCTCTGACAGCCCCAGCCCCTGCAGGCGGGTGATGAGATCCCGACGCACCTCGGCCAGGATCGTCGCCGGCACCCGGTTGAGAACCACGCCGATGGGAGTCTCACGGCGTGCGGCCTCCTCCAGCGTCGTCCACGGCGTCTGATCGCCGTAACGCGCCGCGGTCGTGACGAAGAGCCACAGGTCGGCCGCCTCCAGCAGCCTGCCGGCCAGTGCCCGGTTGGCCTCATGCACGGAGTCCAGGTCCGAGGCATCGATAAGAGCCAGACCAGCCGGAATGGCAGCGGAGACCTCCTGCCGGCAGACCTGCATCAGAGGGTGCTCGGACAGTGAGTCCATATCCTCGGGGTTGGCCACCAGAACCGGGATTCTCGTGGTGGGTCTGATCACTCCGGCATCTGAGACCTCCTGGCCGAGCACGGAGTTGACAAGTGTGGATTTTCCGGCCCCGGTGGAGCCCCCGATCACCACGATGGACGGGATATCAGCATCCTGAAGGCGGGGAACAACCTGATCGCGGACCTGCCCGATAAGACCGTCGCGCAACGTACGCGCAGCCTCGATGCCGTCGGCACTCAGGGCCAGGTCGAGGCGCTCGAGGTCCCGGACCAGGTCGGACAGGACATCGAGGAGCTGAGCGCGACTCAGGGCCGAGACGGGGGCATCGTCCTTGGAGTGGCGCGAGGGGACAGGAGCGGGCATGTGCCAACACTATGAGCACAGCGCAGCAGAGTCGACGATTGATCTCGACAGTTCACACCACATGTGTCGCAAGTTCAGTGAGAGTCTCCTGTCACCCCGCTGTGACCGCTGGAGGCGTGCACCGAATCTCGGACAAGAGGAACAGCCGACCCCTCAGACATGTCAGGAGCACAGCCGCCGACTACCGCATCCGAACCGGTTGGAGCCGGCGGCGATGAGCGCGGCGACATCCTCACAGCCTCTGCGAGCCAGCGACCCGAACGGTCGATACTCCGCGGAATATCAACCTTCTCCACCCTGGCTGCCAGTGCCCCCGGCCGGACTCGAACCGGCAACCTGCGGATTAGAAGGCCGATGCTCTATCCATTGAGCTACGGAGGCGTGCGCAAGCGCCTGACCAGCCTACGCCATCAACATGGTGCCCCCTACCCCGACGGGAGGACCGCTCCCACACCGTCGTCAGCATCAGAAGATGATCGCGAGGAGATCACGCCGCCATGACGGACGTGCATCGAACCGGACGGCCGAACGATTCCGCGCAGCCGTTCAGGCCGCCTCTCAGACCATTGGCAGCCCGAGCCGCAATGCAACTGTGACAGCACTGCAACAGCCCTGTGACCGGCTTGATCGACACATCGCGGGGCCTCGCCCCGCCCCACGGCATCGCCCACATGTTGACAACCTCACAACGGGGAGCCCTCACTCTTAGCGACGACACTGAAACACCAGTATCGTGGCCGGAGCCCCATCCCGCCCCTCCGGAAGGATCGCGCCTTGCCCACTCCCGCACTCATCGTGCGCTCCCTTTCTGCCCAGGCATCGCTGGAGCCCCATACCTTCACCACTCCTTTCACCGTGGGGCGCGCACCGGACAGCGACGTGCAGATCGTCCACCCCCTCGTCTCCCGAACACACCTCCAGGTGACTCCCACCCCGACCGGGTGGGCGGTGAGCTGCCAGGGCCGTAACGGCATGCTCGTCGACGGGGCCGTGACGCGCGAAGCGCTTGTGACTCAGGGCACCCGGATCCAGCTGGGTGACGCCTCCGGGCCGGCTCTGGGGCTCACCCCGATCGTCTCCGGCGGAGTTCCTCAAGCCGGCGCCCCCGTCCAGTCGCAGCCGATGGGGCAGCCCGCGCCCTCTGCACCGAACGCCCCCTTCATCCCATCGCAGCCGAGTGCGCCCTCCGCCCCACAAGCCGCTCCGCTCCTCCAGCGCCCTGCCGGCCCGTCCCCGGCCGCAGCCGCCTCGACGCAGGCCGCACCCGTTCCACAGGCCATGGGATCGGCGCCCTCAGCAGCCACCTACGTGGCACCCGGACGCCCCCAGGCGGCGCCCTCATCGGGCTCAGCAGGCTCGGGCGCCTTCCCCACCTCGCGGCACACGCTCAAGTCCTTCCGTATCACCTCCTCGGGCACCATCGGGCGCGCCCCTGACAACACCCTGGTCCTGGATGACCCGCTCATCTCCAAGCACCATGCTCGGATCGACGTCTCCCCCAACGGCATGGTCGTCACCGACCTGGGATCCACCAACGGTCTCTACGTCGGCGGCCAGCGCGTGCCTCAGGTCCAGGTGACCCAGCCCGTGCTCCTGGGACTGGGATCCACCTTCATCGCCCTGAGCCCGGACGGCCTGTGCGAGGTCCAGGTCGCGGGCGGAGCCGGCGGCGAGCTGGTGGGTAAGGATCTGACCTTCCGTGTCAACAACGGCAACATGACGCTGCTCGACGGCATCTCCTTCTCCCTGCCGGGCAACGAGCTGCTGGCCGTCGTCGGCCCGTCGGGAGCCGGGAAGTCGACGCTGCTCAAGGCTCTCACCGGTGAGCAGAAGGCCCAGGAGGGCCAGGTGCTCTTCAACGGATTGGACGTCTACGAGCACTATCCGGTCATGCGCAACAAGATCGGCGTGGTCCCCCAGAGCGACGTCATCCACTCCGCCCTCACTGTCCGCAAGACCCTCGAGTACGCCGCCGAGCTGCGCTTCGCCAAGGACGTCTCCAAGGCCGAACGGCGTCAACGCATCGCCGAGGTCCTGGAGGACCTCGACCTGACCGCGCATGTGGACAAGCGCGTCAAGAAGCTCTCCGGCGGTCAGCGCAAGCGGGTCTCCACCGCCATCGAGCTGCTCACCCGCCCCAGCCTCCTGTTCCTCGACGAGCCCACCTCCGGTCTGGACCCCCAGCTGGACCGTGACGTCATGGACCTGCTGGCGTCCCTGGCTCATGGGACTCGTCCCGGTGACAGCGGCCGCACGGTCGTCGTCGTCACTCACAATGAGAACCACATCGACCGCGCCGACAAGGTCCTCATCCTCGCAGCGGGCGGCAAGCCCGTCTACTACGGCTCCCCCCGCGAGGTGCTCCCCTACTTCCGCCAGAGGCTCAACGAGATCGCCTCTCAGGGCCGCCTGCTGCTCAACACGCCGAAGGGCACCCTGCCCGACCCGCCCGCCGTGGACGGCTACGCCGATGTCTACGCCCTCATCCGCAACCACACCGCGGAGCTGCGTCAGTACATGGAGGCCACAGTGCCCTCGACGCGGCGCGGAGGGGCTCCCGCTGCGGCCGCCGGGCCGGCGACGCAGGAGAAGCCGCCCAAGCAGCAGTCCGTGCTCCGGCAGGTCTCAACCCTCGTGCGACGCCAGCTGCGGATCGTGGCGGCCGACCCCTCCTACCTCGCCTTCATGCTGCTGCTCCCCATCATCATGGGACTGTTGACCAAGGCGATCGAGGGGAGCGACGGCTTCGCGGTCCCCCACTACCCGGAACCCACTCCCCCGACGCCGGAGAACCCCACTCCCCAGGTCATCAAGTACTCCAGCCAGGCCCTGCAGCTGTTGGTCATCCTCATCACCGGCGCGGCCTTCTCCGGGATGTCGGCGACCATCCGTGACCTCATCGGAGAGCGGGACGTCTTCCTGCGGGAGAAGGCCGTTGGCCTGAGATCCGGTGCCTACCTGTTCTCCAAGGCAATCATCCTGGCGCTCATCACCACCGTTCAGACCGCGTTGATGATGGGCATCGCCCTGGCCCTCAACAAGGGCCCCTCCGATGCCGTGATCCTGGAGGGGTGGCCGGGGCTGGAGCTGGCCTTCTGCTGCTGGGCCGTCGCCTTCGTCTCCGGGCTCCTCGGACTGGCGGTCTCCGCGATGGTCTCCTCCTCCGAGCAGGTCATGCCGGTCCTGGTGGTCTCCATCATGGCCCAGCTGGTTCTGTCCGGCGGCATCATCCCGATCGCGGGGCGAGCGATCTTCGAGCAGCTCGCCTGGTTCATGCCATCGCGGTGGGGGTACGCGATGGCCGCCTCCACCCTGGAGATGCTCGCCATCATGCCCAACCGCGACGACGCGCTGTGGAAGCACGAGACCGCGCAGTGGCTGACGAACTACGGCCTGCTCTCAGCCATCGGCCTGGCCTGCATGGTGGTGTGCTACATCGCCCTGGCCCGCCGTGGGCGCCGCTGACGCCTGTCAGCCCTCCCGACTTGAACGCCGGGGTGCCGACCACAGAGCTGGTCGGCACCCCGGCGTCGTACCTGTCGCATGTGCCCCTATTTGCTGGTGATACTGGAGATCACCAGATCAAAGGTGTAGGTGGACCCTTGTGCTACCAGGAGGCGGGCGTCGCTCTTGTCCTTCGCGGGAACGACGGTGCCTCCGTAAGCGCCGGGAACCTTCCAGCCGACCTTGCCCGTATCGGGCGATACGGCAACGACGAGGTTGCCCGGATCACTGTCCGAGTAGCTGTACTCCCCGACCTCCACCAGCACCTGTCCGTCACTGAGCAGACCAATGGGCCTGATGTGGCACTCCTTGCTCTGTGTGAACTCGGGCAGCTCGAGCTTCTTGCTGCCTGCCTTGGCCGTGCAGGCACTCGTGTCGACGACGACGTCGACCGTGCCTCCGGGGCCGATGACTGGAGTGGTCGAGGACGCCGCCTTCGCTAAGGAGGAGTAGGCATCCTTCAGTGACGAGGCATCCAGCGGTGCTGACGAGGCCCACCAGTGCTCCTCCGAGAACTTTCCTGAGACGGTTGCCGCCTCGCTGCCGTCGGCCTTGTAGATCGTGGCACCTGAGGACGTCACTCGCGAGAAGGCCTCCGGTCCGGACTCGATATTGAATCCGCCGGGGAATCGAGTTTTCTTGTCGAAGTCGGAGTCCGGCTGCTTGCCGGGCTCCGAGACGAGCACCTCACCGGTCTTGGCCGACAGCACCTGGAACTGTCGCGACTTGATCTCGTAGGTGAGAATGAAGCCGTTCTGGACCCGGCCCCCCTTGTACTGGCCGGAAGCGCTCCACTTCTCCTTACCGGATACGTCGTACCCCCTCATGGGGCCTCCGTCGAAGACCTCCCCCTGCTCAGACACGATGCCGAGGTCCTGCGTCGCTCCGATGTAGAAGGACTCCTTGGAGAAAGGCGCTTGAGAGGTCTTGCCCCCAGCCCCGATCACCGTGGATGCGTCAGTGGTCTGGGTACAGAGCACCGAGCCACCGACCCAGGGCCGAACCTTGTAGCACTCACCGCTCCACACCGGCGTCGTCGTACTCTTCGAGAGATCGACGAGGTTCGCCTTGCCATCGTGGTCGAAGGCCATCGTGGTCCCATCCGCGGACACAACAGGATTGGAGACATCCGAGTAGCGCAGATCCTCCCGAACGCTGTTGCCCGCAGGCAGTGCCGCCGGCCACCTGTTGTCGATCTCCTGACCGGAGAAGAAGTACCACCAGGTCGCACTCGCCCCCACGACCGCCAGGACGGTGACCACTGCGGCCACAGCCACCCATCGACGACGCCACCACCGACGACGCGCACCGGCCTGCGCTCCAGCCGCCGCAGCCGCCGAGTACTGGGCTCCCGGCTGGCTGTAGAAGGCGGGCGCGGAGGGACTGGAGCTGCCCGGAGCGGCCAGCGTCGAAGGAGCGGCGAAGCCTCCGGTGCTCGCGGTCCCCGGGCTGAGAGGAACCTGTCCGGGACTGGGGGCGTACTGCTGCCCACTGACCAGAGTCGGCGCCTCCGGGGCGATCGCCATCGTGGCTGAGGTCGCCGAGGGATTCGGGGGCGTCGACGGCGGCACCGTCGGATCCGCGGACGGAGGTGCGTCCCAGTCATAGGGCATGACCGAGGCCGTCGACTGCGGAGGCGACTCGAGCCTCGGTGCGGCGGGCAGGCCCGCCAGTGTCGACTGCATGGCATCCAGACGCTGAGCGACGTCCTCGATGGAGGGACGCCTGTCGGGCTGCTTGAAGGTCATCGAGGCGATGAGCTCCCACAGCGGGTCAGGCATGCCAACCGGTCGGCCCGCGTCACGTCGGGCGTGCTGACTGAGCAGCTGAGCGGGTTGTCCCACGAACGGCGTCGTCCCACAGCTCATCTCGTAGAGCATGATGCCCAGCGAGTAGATGTCGGCGGCGGAAGTGGGTGCCTGCATCGACAGAATCTCCGGCGCCATGTACAGCGGCGTACCGATGGCTCCTGTGACGTGGGAGGCGGAGAAGGTATCGCAGATGCGCGCCACTCCGAAGTCCGCCAGCCGAGGGACGACGGCCTCCGGCACATTCCCTCCAGGCGCCATACCGGTGGCAACCGTCTCCGACGGGTCGCCGCCCCTACTGGGACGCGAGCTGAGCAGGACGTTGGCAGGCTTGATGTCCCGGTGAATCACTCCGGCCTGGTGAACCGCGCACAGCCCCTGGGCGATACGCGTTCCCAGGGAGGCCACTTGCGCAGGAGGCAGCGAGCCGCGAGCCCTCAGCAGATCCCGTAGGTCTCCTCCGTTGACGTAGTCCATGACGATCGCGAAGGTGGAGCCCTCGATCACGATGTCGCGGACGGCGACGACGTAGGGGCTGCGCACCCGCAGCAGCGTGGAGCGCTCCTTGATGAAGCGCTCCACGACGTCCGGATTCTCCACCAGGTCGGCGCGCAGTACCTTGAAGGCCAGGGTCTCGCGGGCGTCAGTACGCCGACCGCGCCAGACCTCTCCCTGGGCACCCGCACCGATCCGGGTCTCCATGATGTAGGAGCTTCCGAGGTGACGGGGGGCGGGGCTTTGGGACATCAGTGCTCCGTGTTACTCAAGGGCTGTCAGGCTTCACGGAGACCTTATCGCGATCCTCGCACCATGGGACCGCTCTACCAGGAGATGGTCGTGAATCGCTCCTCGAATCTCACCACCCTCATGGGAGGGTCCGTGACTTCAAGGTCGTCGACATGACTACAGTGGCTCCCGTGAGCAAGCAGATGACAACCTCTGACCCGCTGGTGTGGATCGACTGTGAGATGACGGGCCTGGACCAGAGCGCCGACGCGCTCATCGAGGTCGCCGTCATTGTCACCGACTATGAGCTCAAGCCGCTGGCGGACGGAATCGATGTGCTCATCAAGCCTCCCGCCGCAGCACTGGAGCGGATGGACGACTATGTGCGAAACATGCACACCTCCTCCGGCCTCCTTGCCTCCTTGGAGGACGGAGTGACCATGGAGGCCGCCCGCAAGACGGTTCTGGACTATGTGACCTCCCTTGTGCCCGAGCCACGCACCGCCCAGCTGGCGGGGAACTCCGTGGGCACGGACAAGGCCTTCCTGGCCCGTGACATGCCGGATCTCATCAAGCACCTCCACTACCGGATCGTGGATGTCTCCTCCCTCAAGGAACTGGCCAAGCGCTGGTACCCCAGGACCTTCTTCCACGCGCCGAAGAAGGCCGGCGGGCACCGTGCCTTGGCGGACATCCTGGAGTCCATCGACGAGCTGCGCTACTACCGCGAGGTCCTGTTCCCCAGCGGGGAGGGGCCGAGCTCCCAGGAGTGCAAGGACGTGGCTGAGCGAATCCTGCGCACGCCCACCAGGTGACCGGAGCGACGGTCCTCTCAGGACACCCACCCGACGTGACGTAGTGCACCGAGTCCAGTTTGGTGTGCGGGGAGAGGAGCGGATACAGTACCGATTCGTTGCGGTGATACCGTACATGGTGGCTGTAGCTCAGTCGGCAGAGCGCCTGGTTGTGGTCCAGGAGGTCGCGGGTTCAAACCCCGTCAGCCACCCCACTGATCGCGGATCGTCCCGCGCCCAATACTCTTCTCCATCCAGGCGGCAAGTGATGCCGCCGTCATCCGTAGCGCAGGCATGCGGCGGACAGCGAAGGCTTCAGCCGTTTTCCTGCGCCCCTGAGTAACAAGCAACCCACTCACTCCGGCGCTCCTGCCGGCGGAGCATGTGCTCGATGCTCTGAAAATCCATCTTCGAGAAAGTCCCTCCCATGCAACGCCGCGACTTCCTGCTCGCTCTGGCCGCCGGAACCGCCGGATGCCTCAGCGCCTGCAACACCACACAGCCGGCAGCTCGTTCCACCTCACCGGCCTCATCCTCAGCGCAGAGCTCACCCCCGGCCTCAAGGACCCCCTCCCCCACACCCTCACCGACGCCGTCGCTCAGCCCGCTCCACCTTCAGGACGGACCGCCTCCGCTACCCGCCCCCAGTCCGGCTGACTCCCTCATCACCGGCCTGCCGGAGAACGTCGGCAACGTCGTCGCGATCACCATCGACGACGGCGTCGACTCCTCAGTCGTGGAGGCCTACCTGGATTTCGCCAAGGACTCGGGAGTCCGCCTGACCTTCTTCGTCACAGGTTGCTATCCGAGCTGGACCGACAACCGGGACAAGATGAAGCCCCTGGTGGAATCGGGACAGGTTCAGCTGGCCAACCACACCTGGACGCACCCCGACCTGACGACACTGTCAGAGGGCGAGATCATCGATGAGCTCACCCAGTGCGAGAACCTGCTGCGCAACACCTATGGTGTTACCGGGGCTCCCTTCATCCGGCCTCCCTACGGCGGCCGCAGCTCCTTCACCGACTCGGTCTGCGCCAAAGCGGGCTACACGACCACGACCATGTGGTACGGCTCCTTCGGAGACTCCGGGCAGCTCACGCCGGAGGTACTTCTCGGTGAGGCGCAGAAGTGGCTGCTCGCGCAACACATCGTCATCGGTCACGCGAACTTCCCCACCGTCACTCACGTCTACGGCCAGATCATCGATATCCTGCGTCAGCGCTCCCTGCAGACAGCCACACTCGACGACGTCTACTTCGGCCCCGGGCACAATCGTCACGTCTGAGGGCGCTCAAGCGCACGAGGGCCCCTGGACGACCTCCTGATCCTCGTAGCACGGCCGCGTCCGAGCGGAGCCGATCTCCGGGGTCCGCGGGAGGTAGGCGATCTCGCAACGGCCTTCGAGCTGCTCGTCGAAGGTGCCGATCCAGTCATCGCCGATGACGAAGACATCAATGCCGTACTCATCGACGTCCCGGCTCTTCTGCCCCCAGGTCTGCTCGGGAACGACCAGGTCGACATAGCGAACGGCCTCAAGCATGGCCTTGCGCTGCTCATAGGAGAAGTAGGCGCGCTTCCCCTTGGAGGCACTGAACTCATCGGTCGATAGAGCGACAATGAGATAGTCGCCCATCGCCTTGGCCCGGCGCAGCAGCTCGATGTGCCCGTAGTGGAGCAGGTCGAAGGAGCCGTAGGTGATGACGCGTTTCATTGGGATTGTCCTCATGGTTAGGGCCACCGTTTTTTGTATGAATCACACAAGAACCGATCGCATTGTCGTTGGTTGCGCGTATGGCAGTTGAACGCGCTCGCCGCTAAGTCTAGGCACCAAGCGATCCCCAAAAATCCTTTGTTACCCCTCTGAAGCAGGCTTTCAACTATGTCGGCCGTCACCCCCTATCACTTAACCCAATGAATGCGCGAAACCGCCGCCCCACGCCTCACCCCGGGCCGCCACAAGCTGAGGCCATCATGTGACAGAACCCCAGCATTCCGCGGTATCGCAACGATTACAAGCGGTTTCGGCACCGTCACAATAAACCCTGAACATCACAGTCTGATTGCAGACAAGCCAATCATGACGACTATCGCTTTTCCGACTCTTCAACACAACTACCGTTATAAGAAAACGAGTAAAGAAGGCCACCTCAGGCCTTTCCCGTCCTAGAAGACCGGAGGTCACCAGTGGTAGCAGTAGCTCCTGCCCGCACCCTCCCCCGCCCTTCCTGCACCACCTCACGCATCCCTTCCGTGGCCGCTTCGATGCCCGACCTCCCTTCCGATTTCTCGGCAGTGACCCGAGACATAGCCTCCTGGGCTCTATGGCTCTTCCTGGCAACCCTCATCAGAACATTCTTATCAACGCATCGAATTCTTTATCCGCGCATGCTCCTGATAGGATTCGCGGCCGCAACGCTCATTCAAATGACCGCCTGGTGCGTGACACGGTATTACTGGCCGTGGGCCTCCACGCGGGTCATGCCGTTCATCATCGTGGCAGGCACCGGGTTCGCTCTGGGTTCCTGCTTCCTCGACCTCACGACGGAGGTCCATCTCCTGCCGTGGACCGCCGGCCTCGCCGGGTCGGCCATCGCCATGGCCGACCAGTGGCGGCGTCGGCTGAGATGGCGGGTTCAGGCACGGCGGGCTCTGGAGCCGGTCTCATGAGGACCCTGCTCCTGGGCGGCCTCGTCGTGACGGCAGTCGTCTCGGCCTCCTTGACTGCGGCTGTCATTCCGCTTCTGAAGAGAGCTCGCGTCATTGACGTACCCGAGGACAGGTCCCTCCACCGGTTTCCTGTTCCTCGCGGTGGCGGACTCGCCATCGTCCTGGCCGCCTCACTCGCCACCTGGACATCCATCCTCGTCGCGGCGCACCAGCAAGGCACTGCTCACACGGTAATCAGGCTCGATGTCGCGCTCATGGGTCTGGCGACCGTGCTCACCTTCGCACTGCTCGGACTGATCGAGGACCTGTTCTCCGTGTCTGTCCGGACTCGCCTGGTTCTTCAGCTCGCCCTGGGTGCAGGACTCGGCCTGGTGGTACACAGCGCCTTCGAGGTCCCACTGTGGTGGACCCCGGCGATCTGTGTGGGCACTGCCGCCCTGGTCAACGCCACGAACTTCATGGACGGCGCCAACGGCCTGGCCTGCAGCCACGCCCTGATGACCTCACTGTGGTACGTCCAGGTGGCGATCGTGGCTCCGGTTCCCGGCCTGGGGCTCATCATGATATCGGTGGCCGGCGCGTGCCTCGGCTTCCTGCCCTTCAATACGCCCCACGCCAAGGTGTTCCTGGGCGACTCCGGCTCCTACGCCCTGGGCGGTGCCTGGGCCTTCGCCGTCACGGCCTGCCTCGCCCAGGGCGTGGCCGTGGAGGCTGCAGTCGCCCCCGTCCTCGTGCTTCTGGCGGATACCGGCTACACCCTGTGGATGCGGGTGAGAGCAGGCCAGTGCTGGTATGAGCCGCACCGGCTTCATGTCTACCAGCGCATGGTCTGTGCCGGATGGCCGCACTGGGCCTCGGCTCTTCTGGTGACCCTGGCCGCGGCGTCGTGCTCCGCCCTGGCGGCAGGCAGTCTTCTCAGCCGCAGTCGGCTCTGGATACCCCAGGTCGCCATGGCGGCAGTCCTGATCCTCTACTTGCGGATGCCCTCCATCATCGGAGCGCCCAATCCCTTCCCCACCCTCCGAAGGGCGAGGTGAGGACATGCGCATCCTTCTTCTCAGCCACTACTGGGCACCGGAGGTCGGCGCTGCTCAACACCGTTGGAGCCGACTGGCCGAGGCGCTGATCTCACGTGGCCACGAGCTGGCGGTGTTGGCGCCGGCTCCCCACTACCCAGGAGGTCGTCTCCTGCAAGGAGGTGGGGCGCACATGGCCGGCTCGATCAGGCGAGACGTCACCGGAGCCATGGTGCATCGCACGATCTTCCGCCCCTACAGCAGCGGCGTGTGCGGGCGCGGTATCGATCAGATGGTCGCGGCGGCCGACTCCGTGCGCCTGGGGGTGGAGCGCTTCCGGGGAGCGAACCGACCCGACGTCATCCTCGGCTCGGTTCCCGGGCTCCCCACCCTTCCTGCAGCGCTCGCCGTCGGCAGGGTCCTACGCCGTCCGGTCGTGGTGGAGCTGCGAGACGCCTGGCCCGATGTGCTCCTGTCAGCCGCGCAGTGGTCCTCGCCTCCCGCCTGCTCATCGGCCATCACGCAAGCCCACCGAGCCCGCAGGCTGGACATCGTCAGCCGAGGTGCACGCACCCTTCTGCCACCCCTCATCACCCGCCTGGAGCGGGAGGCCACGGCTGTGGTGACGACGACGGACTCCTTCGCGCAGGTCCTGCGCTCCCGCGGGGTACGCCGCGTGGTGACGGTGCGCAACACCGGCTCCACGATGCAGGCAGGCCGGCCTCCTGCCGGCCGACGCCGTTCAGACGGCGTCCTGAACGTGCTGTACCTGGGGACGGTGGGGCGCGCCCAGGGACTGGGCTTCGCGGTCAGGGCCGCGCACATCGCCCAGCAGAGCGGTACCCCGGTGGTACTGCGGATCGTCGGCGACGGCGCGCAGCTCCAGGAGGTCGCCGCCTTGGCCCGCAGACTCGGGGCCCCCGTGGAGATACACCCTCCTGTGCCCTGGACCGAGGTGGACCAGCACTACGCCTGGGCTGATACGGCCCTGGTGAGCCTGCAGAACTGGCCGGCCATGTCTGTGACGGTCCCGTCCAAGCTCTACGAGATCATGTCCACCGGACTGCACGTGTGCGCCTCGGTCGACGGTGAGGCTCGGCGCATCGTGGAGGACGCCGGCTGCGGCGACGTCACTGCCCCGCAGGACCCGCAGGCCCTGGCATCCCTGTGGAGGGCTCTGGCTGCCGACCGCAGCCGTCTGGACGTGGTGGGTGGACGGCGTTGGCTGGCGGACCACGCCAACGCCGAGACCATGACGGACCGCTACGAGTCCCTCCTGAGGCAGGTTGTCGGTGACTGACATCCAGATCCTGAGGAACCTGATGCTGCTGGGCACCTCCGCCACCCGGCAGCTGGTCGAGGATCCTACGCTCCTGGTCCTGCAGGGGGCGCGTCGACTGTCTGAGCCCTGGCGCGGTCGGAGCGCTCGGTTGCTCGGCATCGGGGCGGGTGATCACGAGGTGCGCCGGGCACTGTCGGCATTCATCGCAGACAGGCCGGACACAGCCGGCGACGCGCTGAGTCGGGCGGTACCACGGTCCGCCGCCGGCCGCCGGCTCGCCGCCGAGATGGCGATCCATCTCGGTTCCGCAGAGCGCAGGCATATTGATGCCGAGGGTCTGAGCCCCTCGGTGCGTGCGCGGGACCTGTGGTCCCGGGGACACCTGAGCACTGCGCTGAGCACATTGGAGGGGGCGCCCGGCTCCAGGGCGCTGTGGGCCCGTCTGCGTTCCCAGCTCGCCATGATGAGCCCGGGCTTCCACCTCCCCCGTTTCTCTCCCTCACCCGGCTGGACGGCTCCTGACCCGACTGAGCCGCTCCGGGTCCTTCACGTACTGACCAGTTCGCTGCCCCACACTCAGTCCGGCTACACCGTGCGCTCTCACGCGCTCCTGCAGGCGCAGTCCAGCGCCGGCATCGATGTGCGTGCGGTGACACGCATCGGTTACCCCGTGATCATCGGCAGGCCTGCGGCTCAGGCCAGCGACGTCGTCGACGGAGTCACTTACCGGCGGCTTCTTCCTGCGCGGTCACAGGCCTCCCCGATAGCCCGGCTCACACAGATGAGCCGCCTGCTGGCGCGGGAGGTGGAGGCCTTCTCCCCCCACGTGCTGCACACGACCACCAACTACGTCAACGCCCTGGTCACCCAGGCTGTGGCCCGCTCCTACGGTCTGCCCTGGGTCTATGAGATGCGAGGGGTGCTGGAGTGCACCTGGGTGGCCTCCAGGCCGCCGAGCCAGCAGGCCGAGGCGCTGAGCTCTGAGCGCTTCACGCTGCTACGGGCCAAGGAGGCCGAGATGGCCCGGCAGGCCGACGCCGTTGTCGTCCTCTCACGGGTCCAGGCCGAGGACCTCACGGCCCGGGATGTCGACTCCAGCCGGATCACGGTCGTTCCCAACGCCGTGGACCAGGAGGTCCTCGAGGCCACCAGGCTGTCGCCGGCGGATGCGCGCCGACGGCTGGGACTGCCCCGCAGCGGCCTGTGGGTGGGGAGCGTCTCCTCCCTGGTGGGCTATGAGGGATTCGGCGTGCTTCTGCGGGCCGTGGCGCGCTGCCGCACTCGGGGGGTCGATGTCCGGTGCGCCGTGGTGGGCGACGGCGTCAGCCGTCCCGAGCTGGTGGCCCTGGCCGGAGAGCTGGGGCTGGAGAAGCCGGTGTGCGTCCTTCCCGGACGGGTGGACCGCGCAACGGCCCTGGACTGGTACCAGGCCCTGGACGTCTTCTGCGTGCCGAGACTGGATACGCCGGTATGTCGGCTGGTGACACCCCTCAAACCGATGACGGCGATGGCGCTGGGCCGGCCGGTCGTGGCCTCCGACCTTCCCGCGCTCAGCGAGCTCACCGCCTCAGCGGCGAATCGGTCCTTTCCCGCCGGTGACGTCGAGGCGCTCAGCCGAGTGCTGACCCGGCTGGCCGTTGGAGAGCCCCTGCCCTCCGCGTTTCACACGCCGCCCACCTGGAGCGGCAACGCAGTCCGTCAGGCCGAGATCTACGAGGAGCTGGTATGAGCAGGTCGTCCTGGACCCCGTGGCCCGACGGGCAGCCGTTCTGGGGTGGCAGCTCCGAGGTCAGCGTCAGCGTCGTCGAACTCAGCGAGCTGTATCCGGTGGGCCGGCGCCCACCGCTGGTGGCCTACATCCGCCAGCTCTGGCAACGGCGGCACTTCATCTGGGCCGACGCCCGGGCCAAGGCCCTGGGTTCTCAGCGTGGCACCTTCCTGGGAAACGCATGGCTCATCGCCAAACCGATGCTCAATGCGATGGTCTACTTCGTCGTCTTCGGGCTGCTTCTGCAGACGAGCCGCGGTATTGACAACTTCATCGGCTACCTCATCATCGGTGTCACGTTCTTCCCGCCGCTGCAGCGGTCAGTGACCGGCGGTAGCCAGGTGATCATCGCCGGGAGGAACCTCATCCGGGGGTTCTCCTTCCCGCGGGCCGCCCTGCCCGCGTCGTACACGATTCGTAACGCGATCGACCTGGTCCCACCGATGATCGCCGTCCTCGTCCTCGTGGTGGTTCTTCCTCCTCACGCCTGGCCGAGCTGGCACTGGGTCCTCATCCTCCCGGTCCTGGCGCTTCAGGTGCTTCTGAGCCTGGGGCTGGCACTGGCCACCTCCCGTATCACCACGACGATTCCGGACATGCGGAATATCTGGCCCTTCCTGACGCAGTTCTGGTTCTACGCCTCGGGAGTCTTCTTCTCCTACGAACGTTTCATTGATCACCCGGTGATGCTGCGGGCCATGGATCTCAATCCCGGATACCTCATCATCACGATGTATCGGGACGCGATCCTGTACCAACGCGTCCCACAGGCTCACATGTGGCTCATTCTCAGTGCCTGGTCACTGGGGCTGACCGTGGTTTCCTTCGTGTTCTTCTGGGAGAAGGAGGAGGTCTACGGTGTCGAACGCTGAGACCGGACCGAAGAATGAGCCAGCGGCCCTCCAAGCGGATGAGCCGGGAGACACGACGACGCCTTCCCCCATCGTCACGATGGCACCGGATGCCGACTCGCGTCCCGCTGTCATGACCGCGGACGACGGTCACGAGGCCGGCATCGGCACCGCCACCGTCGTCGTCGACGACATTCGGGTGAGCTACCGGGCGCCCTCCACTGACGCCGAGGATCTGCGAGCAGCGTCCATGGCGCACAAGATCTTCCTGGGGCTGACGGGGCAGAGGCCGAAAGTGAGGATCGATGCCCTCAAGGGGATCTCGTTCGTGGCACGCGCCGGGGAATCGATCGGCATCCTGGGGCGCAACGGTGCCGGGAAGTCCACGCTGCTTCGTATCATTGGCGGCCTGGAGACGCCGACCTCGGGAACAGTGAGCGCCCGTTCCAATCCGGTACTCCTGGGCGTCAATGCGGCCCTCGTCCCAGACCTTTCCGGCGAGCGCAATGTGCGCCTGGGCTGTCTGGCCATGGGGCTGAGTCCTCGACAGATCGAGGAGATCATTCCCGAGGTGATCGAGCTGGCCGGGATCGGGAAGGCCATCCACCGCCCGATGAAGACCTATTCCTCAGGAATGGCCTCACGTCTTCGGTTCGCGATCGCCGCCGCGGCGAACCCGGACATTCTCCTCATCGACGAGGCCCTGTCCACCGGTGATGCCGCGTTCAAGGAGCGCAGTGAGAACAAGATGACCGAGCTGCGGCGCGCAGCCGGAACGGTGTTCATCGTCAACCATGCCGCGCAGGTGGTCGAGGAGATGTGCACCCGGGCGCTGTGGCTCATGGACGGCGAGCTCATCGGAGATGGCCCGGGTCCCCAGATCGCCCATGACTACCGATGGTGGTCCTGGAACATCGCCAAGGACAAACCGGACAAGGCCGCCAAGATTCTGGCCGAGTGCCAGGAGAAGTGGAAACCGGCAGAAGTGCGGCTCCAACGCTCGGAGAGCCGCACACTGCCCTACCGACACGCTCGAGGAGTATGACCATGCGCAGTGAGGAAGGCGCCATGACAGCAGGACGAATCACGGTCTACGGCTCTTGTGTGGCCAGGGACGTGGCCAGTGAGATGGAGCAGCGGGGTTGGAGCGTGGAGCGTTACATCGCCCGTCAGTCCCTCATCAGTGCGGGGCGCCCGGCCGACGTCGGCGATCTTGATCTGTCCTTGCTGAGATCGTCCTTCGCCCGTCGTTCCTTCCTGTCCGACATGGTGGGCAATCTGGAGGCGCAGCTGACGGCCGTCGCCTCATACACCGATCTGCTGCTGTGGGACCTGACCGACGAGCGCCTCGGCGTCCTGGAGACGGCCCCCGGGACGTTCCTGACACGTTCGACGGAAGCGCTGACGGCCGGCCTCTACGAGGGGCTTCCCGCCAGGTTCCTCGAGCTGGGGACGGCGGAGCACCTGCATCTGTGGCGGCCTGCCCTGTTGCGTTTCCACAGTCTCCTGGAACGACTCGACCTGGCGAGCAAGACGATCCTCATCAACGTCCCCTGGGCGACGAGGACCACCTCGGGCACGTCAACCGTCCCGAGCTGGGGACAGACGGCCATGGAGGCCAACTGGGTCATGACCCGCTATGTCGACCTCGTCTACCAGGAGACCGACCTGCGGATCCTACAGGTGCCCGATGAGCTCGTCGTGGCCGACGACGCGCACCGCTGGGGGTCCGCCCCCTTCCACTACGCCGGGTCCCTGTACTCATGGATCGCCGACGAGCTGGAGATCGCTCTGGCACCGCGCAGCCTCGCCCCGACGCTCTGAGCTCCGCCTCGTGCAGCAGGGCAGGTCGGCGTCGGGCCCGTACGGGTCCTCACCCGCTTCAGCGACGACGCCGCAGCAGCCCCTGGAGGCTCATCGTCCTGGCCGGGCGCGTCTGACCCAGCCGTGGTCGGCGGGGCCACAGGGGGATGCGGGGGACGTCTCCGCCGGAGTAGCGCTGCACCGCCTCAGCCCCGGTGAGGACCCAGCCGACGTCGGTCCCGGCGTAGCGAAGAGGATCCGCCTGCCGGCTGGGAGACTCGACGGTGCACAGCTCCATGACCTCGCCGTCGCGCACCACCGCCACCTCGGGGCATCCTTTCCACAGCAGGAGGCGGGCACGGTCCCGGGCACGGAGGTTCCCCCAGGGGCTGCAGATGATCTGATCGGAGTCGAGGCGCTGCGCCAGCTCACGCATCTCCGCCGCGTGCGCCTCCCCCAGTCCCGGTGGAGCGGTGGGCATCCGACCCGCGTCGACGACTCCGAAGTACCAGCCGAGGTCGTACAGGATCGTCTGCTGAGCCCAGGGCTCACCACCGGCGGCATCGAGAAGGGCGTGGTAGCGCGTGCGCATCTGAGCGACGTAGCGGCCCGGCCGCAACCAGGCGGTCTGGACCGCGGAGTCGCCTGAGACCCGCTTGTCATAGTGGTAGACGGCCTCGGGCACGTAGACGATACTACGGCCCCCGCCGGTTCGGATGCGTCCCAGGTAGAGCGCGTCCTCGAAGGTGGGCGCCTCGCGGCCCTCGGGGAACCGGGCCGCGAGCGCCCGATCGGCCCGGATGAGACACTCGTGGACGGAGAGCTGGATGGCTTGCGGCTGACGGGCGGCATCGGCCCGAGCAGTCCCGCTCTGGAAACGGAAGTCGAGAGGGTGGGCCGTCTCAGCACCGTCCTGGTGGATGAGGGTGCGGCCGGCCAGGAGGAAGTCGCCTCGGCGCCTGGCGCCCAGGAGCCGGGTGAGGAAGTCGGGGGCGAGCCAGTCATCGGGGTCGGGAAAGCCGATCCACTGCCCGTGGGCGCGTCCCATTCCGACGTTTCGGGCGCGGCCCTGTCCCCCGTTGTCCGTCTCGACGATCTCGACGTCGAGGTCTGTTCGCCGCGCCCAGGTTCGGCAGACCCTCGGTGAGTCGTCGCAGGCCCCGTCCAGGACGAGCACGATCTGGAGGCGGTTGTGCGGGTGGTCCTGGGCGTCGAGCGAGCTCAGGAAGCGGGGCAGGTAAGGGGCCACGCCGTAGACGGGGGTGACGAGGCTGACCAGGGGCGGGCGGCGGCGCAGCCGTGGGCGCCTCGGTACCGGGGCCCGCATCAGATCAGGTCGCGTCGGAGCATCGCGGTGAGGCGGGCGCAGGCTCCGGCGTCGAGCAGTATGAGGTCCTCGGGGGCGGTGACTCGGCCGGCGATGACGTCCTCCACCGCCTGATGCACCTGCGCGGAGGTGTCCACGCCGATGGCTCCGATGGCCTCGTGACGGGCGCGGTAGCGGTCCGTGTCCGGACGTCCGCGGGGATCCCAGACGATGCCGACGCAGCCGGCGATCATGCCCTCGTCGAGGACGGATGACCTGTCCGAGACGACCGCCCAGGAGCGGACCAGGTTCTCGGGCAGGTCGCGGCCGGTGACGGCGGGCACGCCCAACGCCCTGAACCACTCGGGCGCGTGCAGCACAAGCTTGGGATGGGCGAACAGGACGGTGCGATGGCCGGCCTGGGTCAGGCCGGCGGCCAGCTCGAGCCAGGGCCGGTAGAGCGTGTTGAGGAGTCCGACGGCGTCGGGGTCGCTCTCCAGGGCACGTGAGACCTCCGGGTCCCAGGTGGGGGCCAGCAGGATGCTGTCACGCTCGCGCCCCAGAAGGCTGTAGAGGTGGTCGTGGCGGGGGAAGCCGGTGCGCCAGACCTCTCGGTCGGTGAGGGTGTAGGAGGTGTGGTCCGCCGTCAGTCCGGCCTGCTCGGCGGCGGTGGCGCACACGACGACATCCAGGCGGGCACCGTTGAACCAGCGCCACATGTCGCGCATGGTCACACCGTGCTGAAGGAAGACGAGGCGCTGGTCGGAGCCGACGCCTGAACCGGTGAGGCGGTCCTTGATGAGGGGGTCACCGATGTCGGACAGGAGGATGGTCTCGGCACCGCTCCAGGCGGCATCGAATCCCGGACCGGTCGGGTCCAGGAGGACGAAGCCGTCCTGCGCGAGGCGTTCCCAGTCCGGACAGCTGCGTTCGATGACGAAGATGTGCCGGACGCTGGGAGCGTGGGTGCGGGCATAGCGGTACAGCGGCTCGGCGTTGTCGCCGGCGCTGTCGTGGCGGTCCATGTAGAGCCAGGTGCGGGGCCAGTCGGAGGGGGCCGAGGCGGTGTACGGCGAGGGCGCTGAGGAGGACACCGCGGAGGACGCGTCCGAAGCCGAGGACGTGCCGTCGGCCTGCCGGTTATCCTGCGTGCCGCTGGGGCTGAGGAACCGGGCCAGGCGCCGGCGCAGCCCGAATGAGGACGCTCCCTGACTGCGTTGACCGGGGATCGTCTCAGGCGGTCTGGGGTTGCCCCGGTAGGGGGCCACCGGGAGCTCATGACCGTCGATGACGGCGGTGATCCTCCCCTTGGGCAGCCAGACGATGCGCTCGTGGAGTACCACGTCGTCGAAGTAGCGGTGATCGACTGTCTTGGCACTGGTCGGCTGGGCCCAGGCGCCGTCCACCTTCCACTGCTCCTGGGGCATGTCGCCGGTGTAGAAGTAGGTGGCCTTCTGATCACTGCGGAACCTGCGTCCCAACGGCAGGATGGGGGCGGGCATGGGGCCTGCGGTCATGGCGACCAGGGCGGTGCGACGTCCCACGGCCAGCGGCGTGGAGCAGTACGCCTCGATCTGGGAGGCGGGGACGCGTCGGGTGACGGCGCGCAGAAGCTGGGCCACCTCGGCGCGCTCGGCGGCCGTGAGCCCGGCCGAGGGGTAGCGCAGTCCGCGGTCGGCGTCGGTGACCTGGATGAGGCGGTGAATGATGAGCTGATGGACCCAGGCGGGTGGGGGGCAGTCGACCTGCAGCCACGCCGGCAGCACGGTACCCAGCAGGTGGCGGTAGTGGTCGATCCCTCCCCAGGGGCCGGGGGGCTTGGGGGCGTGGCGGATGACGGCCGGGCCGTCGTGGAGGCCCGCCCGGTTGCCGGTGGCCACGATGTGGGCGATGAGCCCGCTCAGGCCGATGCTCTCGTCATCACCGGCGACACCGTCAGCACCGTCGACGCCGTGAAGGGGTCCCGATCCGCCCCAGTGCTGCAGACCGTGGCGGGGGATGGTGAGTACCACTCCGCTCATGGTGTCGGGGAAGATGTGGGGCTCGACGGTCAGGTCAGTGGTGCGGCTGCCGTGCTTGAATCGCCATTGCAGCCGCTCGTCCCGGGTACCGTCGGGGCGGATGGTCACGGTCGGGGTGAGCACGACGGTCTCGCCGGGGCCGCACTGAGCCAATGAGGCGAGATATCCGGGCTCGACCCGGTCTCCCGCTCTGAGGAACAGGACCCGGCTCCCTGCGGCCAGGGGGCGGAGGACCTGGTCCAGAGCCGCCGGATCAGGGCACCCGATGGGGACGATCCCGCCTTCGGGCGAGTCCTGGTGAAGAGAGTCAAGCGTGTCCTGACCACCTGCGGAACCGATGATGATGACGTGCAAGGTCTCGGTGCTGCGGGCGTTCATGAGGTGGGCATCTCCATTTCGTGGGGCGGTCCCCAATGACTAATGGTGGACGTAGCCAGCACCTCTGCGTCGGAGATGTCCCAGGTGTGTCCGAAAGTCGTCCCACGTCGCTGGACGAACCCGAATCGGGAGGCCGAGTAGATACGGGCCCCGACACGTACGCAATCATTGAGGAAACCGGTGTCCTCACCGGTGGTCGTCTCAGGAAAAGTGATATCTCGCACCAGGTCCGTACGAGCCACCAGAGTCGGTCCGGAGACGAAAGTCGTATAGCGGTGCTCCCAGTCGGCGAAGCGCAGCACCGTCAGGTCCGGGCCCGTCAGGTGCAGGTAGTGGGCGTGCTTGCCGACGACGTCGGCACGGGCGTAGTCGGCCGCCGCGAGAGACTCGAAGAGGTAGTGATCGCCGTAGAGGTCGTCGTCGTCCATCTTGGCGATGTAGTCGGCCTCGACCCGCGAGAGCATGAGGTTGTAGCAGGCTCCTAAAGGAGTGCTGGCCTCAGCGGTGAGCCAGTCGATCTCAAGGCCCAGCTCGCGGGCGCGGACCTTATTGCTGGATTGGGCGGTGAAGCCGTGGGTGAGGATGACCGGCGCCATCGTCACCTGCTGCTGGCCGGCCAGGGTCTGCAGGACGTGGTCGATCTGCTCGGGTCGGATGGTGGACACCAGGGGTGCGACGGTGGGCCGGCGTCGGGCCCGCTCGCCCATGCCGACGGCTCGCAGCACGCTCTCCACTCGGTGGCTGTAGGTGTGATGGCCCCAGATTTCACGTTGTGCCAGGTAGGTCATGTGATCCCCGAGGATCGGGTTGGTCACGAGCGCGCGCACGGTGTGCCCGGCCTGAGCCCGGTCAGTGACCTTGGCCAGGGTGCCTGCGGGCAGAAGGCGGTCAGTGGCCGGCGTCGGGGTGCTCACCACGGGAGTGCCGCAGGCCAGGACCTCGATGACGCGGCGCGGAAGCATGGACGGGCTGTCCACCACGGAGCTGACGTTGAGGAAGACGGCGTAGGCGCGGTAGGCGGAGAGCATCTGGGGGTAGGTGAGACTGCCTCGCACACACGAGTCCCAGGGAGGCGGGAACTGGTAGGTGTCGTCGCCGTCGAGGTACCGGGAGAAGATGTCCAGCCCGTGGGGCAGTCGAGCCGAGACGTCGAGGGCGCCGCCCAGGACGACCTCCATCTGCTCGCGCCGCTCGGGGTACTTGTGAGCGAAGTAGGTTCCGGCGAAGGCGACATCCCTCCGTGGGGCGGGGCGGCCCGTATCGTCCAGCAGGCGGATCGGGTTGTGGATCGCGGGCTGGGCGGCGAAGGGCAGGACCCCGATGCGATCATGCCCCAGGTCTCGCCGGTAGCGCTCCACCATCGCCTCATCGGTGGTGAAGACCCAGTCGAAGAGGCGGGCGGTCTCAATGGCCTCGTCGTAGTGGGCGGGATCCTCCTTGTTCCAAAAGACCGTCGGCACTCCTCGGCCCCGCAGTGCGGTGACCATGTCCCTCAGGTGACCCGAGGGCCCCTGAGAGCCGATGACCTGGAAGCGCCAGGCGTCGTCGTTGCCGTGCCAGGCGGACTCCACGAAGAGCAGGTCGATGGGGGTCTGCTCGACCTGCTCGCGCCAGCCGGTGGGGGTCAGGGGCACGGAGCGCCACTCGTAGCACAGGGCGAGCGCCGAGAACTCATCGGCGATCACCCCGACGGTCACGTCGTGACGCGGCCCGGTCTCCTGCGGTGAGGGCAGGGGCCAGTCCGGCAGGAGCATCCGGCCCCGTCTCCTGGAGGCCCACCGGCGGGGACGTACCCAGGCGGTGGTCCGACGACGGCGCAGGTGCTCACGCAGCCCTGCCGGCCCCGAGCGGCGCAGGTGCCACAGGGCGCGCCGCAGCTCGGGGGCCGTCCGAGGCGTCATGCGGGCACCCCTCGCGAGGCCGCACGCCTGCGCCGTCTCCTCCTGGACGCCGCCTTCCCCTTGGGGCGCCGAAGGAGCGCTTCGGGGCCGAGCACCGCCTCCAGGGTGTCCCGCAGTGAACGCTCGTTGTGCTCCTTGACGTCGAAATCTCCGTGGGCGAGGTGGGGCTCGGCCAGTGCCGTGCGGATCGCCTGAGCGATGTCCTGGGGTGAGGTCCCGCTCAGAACCCCGTATCCGAGGGAGACCAGCTCCCGGTTGCCCGGAAGGTTGGAGGCCACGACCCCGGTTCCCAGCGTCATCGCCTCCAGCAGGGTGACCGGCTGCCCCTCGTGCAAGGAGGGCAGGACGAACAGGTCGGCTCCGTCAAGGACCGGGAACGGGTTGTCCATCTGTCCCAGCATCACGACGTGCCCGGACAGGCCCAGGGAGTCGATCCTGGCCCGCAGCGTCCCTTCGAGCACCCCGGATCCGATGATCGCCAGGCCGATACTCAGGCCTGGAGCGCCGCCGACCTCGGAGCCGTCCTGCTTGCGCAGAAGGGCGACCGCCTCGATCAGAGCGGCCTGGTTCTTCTCCATCGACATCCGCCCCATGGTGGCAAGGACGATGTCGTGCTCGTTCTTCAGCGCGGTGAAGGCATCGGGGGCGGGCGCCTGCGCCCCGAGGCGGACCCGCTCGACGTCGAGGAGGTTGCGGGCCGAGAGCTGGCGCTGGGAGAGGTCAATGCCCAACCCGGCCAGTCCGGTGCGGTTGTGGCGGGCCAGTCCCGGACTGACGGCGACGACGGCGTCGACATCGCCATAGAGGGTGAAGACGCGCTTGAGGCCCGGGTACTTGTCCCGGTACTCGTTGTCCATCTGGTTGTGCTGGTAGCAGGAGGTGCGGGATCCGCGACGCCCCCAGGCCGCGATGAGCGACACCCAGGTCTCGGCGTAGCCGTCGTACTCGATGGCGGCGTCGGGCACGAAGTCCCCCAGGATGCGACGCGTCTCGCGCTCGTAGTACGCCCAGTAGGAGTCCCAGAAGCTCTGCGAGGTGTAGGCCTCGGGGTGGTGGGCGAAGTCGTTGACGCAGGAGCGTTCGTGAATCCGCCAGGGAGCCGCCCCGGGCTTGCAGATGACGTGGACATGGCGGGGCAGGCGTCGGAAGATCTCCTGACGGTCCTCGTTGTCACGCAGAACGGAGGGCTCAACGATGAGGTTGACCGAGTAGAGCGCCGGATCGAGTGCCTCCAGGAGGGCCAGGAGGGCTGAGGCGATCCCGTTGGGGATCATGGAGGCGTGGAACAGGAGTGTCCGGCGCTTGCGGGCGCCGTCGCCGACCGCGGGGTCGAGTGCGTGGTCCCTGATGATCGCCCGCTGTCCGTGGTCGAGGTCGTCGTCGAAGAAGAATCGGGCCAGGCGAGCAGAGGCCCGTCCGTCCTCGTAGGGACAGTACCGGGCGAGGGCCTCCTGGGGCGCGATCCCCTCCCCGGCCAGGGCACGCCCGATGGCTGAGGCCAGCTCGCCGCGGTCGTAGCAGGCCAGCCCGGGGACCTCCGCGGGATCGAGGTACAGGCCCCGCTCGGCCCGGTACTCCTCGATGTCGTGCATGTAGAGCACGATGGGGCGCTTCTGGGGGAGGAAGTCGAAGAGGATCGAGGAGTAGTCGGTCACCAGGACGTCGACCGCGGCCAACAGCTCGTTGGTGTCGATGTCCTTGGGCACGACACTCACCGGCAGATTGACGCCGGCCAGCAGCTTCTCGGAGAGGCGGTGGGCCCGATAGACCACGAGCACGTCGTCACGGGAGGCCATGGCGGTCAGGTCGGCGACCAGGGCCTCGCGGTCCAGCTCCCGCTTGCTGACTCCGCCGCGCCAGGTGGGGGCGAACAGAACCAGACGGCGCTCGTCCCCCTCGGCCATGCCCAGGCGGCCTCGAAGCACCTTGCGGTCCTCGTGGCTCATCGTCAGCGAGGTGTCCAGACGAGGGGATCCGGTGATGATGGTGCGGCCCCGGTAGACGTCACGCAGATCATGGTCCTCGATGAGGGCCCATCGGGTGAGCTCATTGGGAGCCATGAGCGTGGTGCTCAGCTGGAAGTTGCGCTGCAGGTTCTCGTAGTCGAGCAGACCGCCCCGCATGGACCGCCCCAGGGTCTTGAAGGGTGTGCCGTGCCAGGTGTTGAGGTAGCGCTGCTCGCGACGGCGCACGAAGTAGGGGGCGAAGGAGACGTTGTTGACGAGGTACCCGGCGGTGGCGAGGTACTGCATGTACTCGGAGCTGTGCAACGGGACGAAGACGACGTTGCGACGGCCCAGCAGATCAGGCGGGATAGCACCCAGGTCGTTGACGGCCCACACATGGAGCAGGTCGGAGTACTCCGGCCGGTCCACCATCCAACGGAAGATGGCCAGGGGGTGGCAGCCGATCGAGGCGCCGTGGTTGGACTCCCACAGCACCAGGTGGGGGCTGACGGGAAGAACCTCCAGGGCCTCGGCGTAGCGGATGTTGCGGGCGGCTCCCGGGGTGCGCCCATAGGCCCGCGGGTCCAGCCCGTCCTTGCAGCCGAACTCCTCGGCCTGCTCGAGGATCTCGCAGGCGAGCTCCACCTGCCCGGCGTCCTGGGCCAGTTGGGCCAGGACCAGGCGGTGGTTCCGGTCCCCCTTGAGAACCAGAGGGAGAACACGGCGGATGGACTGAGCCGCCGTACGCGCCGCGGCGGGCGGGATCTCCATGCCGGTGCCGGGATCGTCCGTACCGCCATGGGACCTGAGAGCCTCGTGAAGCCCCAGTATGATGTCGCCGATGGTGGACTCGACAAGATCCTCCGGCCGTTGCCGAGGCGGGGGCGTGATCTTGGCGCGAACCAGGTCGAGGAAGTCCGAGCTGGCCCGCTGCTTCGATACCGACGCCAGCCCGCGTGGGGACGGTCCCAGGTAGGACCAGAAGGAGGCCAGAGCCTCGTCATGGTGTCCCAGTCTTGCCAGACAGACCCCACGGCGATAGTTCCACCAGCTGCGTGCGGGCTTCTTGAGCGTCCGCAGGGCCTCCTGGTAGGAGCGCTCCGCGGTGAGGAGGTCGCCAATGCGCTCCGAGGCGAGTCCCAGCTTGTAGAGGGTGTGCCCGTTCCCCGTGTCCAGCGAGGCGGCCAGGGCGTACTGCCCTTGTGCTCGCTCGTACTCACGCAGACGGTCAAGGCAGTAGGCCAGCTCGTAGGCCAGCTCCACCCTGGACAGTCCCTCTCCCGGATAGAGCTCGAAGAGCTCGGATGCCAGTCTCCAGTCTCCCCGGGAGCAGGCGAACTGGGCCGGTCCTTTGCTGCAGGCCTTTCCTCCGGCCGCCTCGCAGGCGGCGGCGAAGCTGGCCGAGGCGCGAGCCCGATCACCGTCGCGGTGGGCTATGACCCCCTGCTCGAAGAGCTCCTGCGCACTGAGCCGATCAACACTGGCCAAAGCATCCAGGGTGCACCTGGCCGGCCCGTTCAGGCCCAGGTGGAGCTGAGTCTGAAGGAGCTTGCGCAGCCAGGCGGCGTCATTCTCGTGCTCGGGCAGACCGGAGAGCAGAACCTCCAGGCGCTGCCACTGCGGGGTGCTCGCGGGCAGGCAGGCGAGCAGGTTCTCCGAGTAGCGGCGGTCTCGCACCCCTGAGGAGAGGGCACGCGAGAAGAAGACGGAGGCCCCTTCAGGATCATCCTGCCGTTTGAGGAGGCAGCCGGCGCGGTAGAAGGCCTCTCCGCAGGCGGGGTCGTGGTCGGCCACCTCGGTGTAGGTTCTCAGGGCGGCCTCGAACCGCTCCTGACGCTCGGCGATGACCCCTAGACGCAGCCGGGTCGCAGTATCGTGGGCGCCCTCGGAGAGCTTTTCATACAGGCGCCTGGCCTCCGCCAGGTTACCGTCTTCATACTCCTTGGCGGCGGCGTAGCGCACCAACCTGGACGCGGCCGGCAACTGCAAACGGCCGGAAACGGCGCGCCCCATCTTCCTGAGGACAGCATCCTTGGACATGATAATCGCCTTTATTACAGCACGAACGTTCTACGGATTAAAATCTTCGCTTGATGGCGCGCCACGCAACGGGAATCAATCCGGTTTCCATCTCGGACGTCCGCTTCAACCCGCACGGCATCCCGCCTCACAACACACCCATCAACTCAGGCGCATATCACTCTTGATCTGAGTCGTCGAGACCTCTGGAGTCCGAGGAAGGTAGACCACCTCGCACAGCCCTTCGAGCTGATCGTCGAACTCGCCAGTCCAGTCGTCACCCATGACGAAGACATCAATACCATATCTGGCGATATCCTCGGTCTTCTGCCCCCAGGTCAGCTCAGGCACCACAAGATCGACATACCGAATGGCCTCGAGCATCACCTTGCGCTCCTCGTAGGAGAAGTACGCCTGCTTACCCTTTCCGGCATTGAACTCATCACTGGACAGCGCCACCATCAGAAAGTCCCCAAGCGCTCGCGCACGCTTCAGCAACGCAATATGACCATAGTGGAGCAGGTCATATGTGCCATAGGTAATCACGCGCTTCATGGGGTCACTTCCTGGTCGGACGTCCGAAGTTCGCCCGCACCAACACTCCGGACAAACCGTCGTGAGTATTACCCACTTTCGAACTGAAACTGAAGATGTCACAGAATCGATGCCATTCCGATATGCCGCCGAAACACGTGATGTTCACAGTCGACTCTCACAGAGAGGCCTGTCCCACTTTCCCCGAGCGCCTCACATTCTCACAACAATTCTTCTTTCCAGTATTTTGAGAGATGTGACTCATCCGCTCTTCCAGTCACCTATCAGTCCAGGAAATGAGTGATCCATCCACGGATCCACACGAGGTTGTCCAGGATCGGTACGGGATCGACATCTGGCGGTGTGCAGTGCCCCGCGGTGGTGTCGCTGTCGCTGAGGATCCGCTGCAGGTGGGAAGCGAGCCCATCGTGGTCGACAGCGATGGGCAGCCCCGATTCGAGGGGCCAGTCACCGTACAGGCCCCTCTCGACGTCGCGATAGGAGGACAGGTCGGGTACGTAGGCCACTGCCGGCTTCCCAGTGAGAGCGAAGTCGAAGAAGATGCTCGAGTAGTCCGACACCAGGACGTCGGCCGCCACCATGAGCTCCTCGACACTCGGGTACCCGCTGACATCGACCGTCCCCGGGACACGGCCGGTCCGGTTCATGTGGTGGCTGCGCATGAGGACCACCGCACCGAGACGATCAGCCAGAGACGCCCCGTCCAGAGCCCCCAGAGGCCCGCGCCCGCTCACGGAGCCGCCTCCGGTCTCACCCTTCGAAGGACGCAGGCTCTCACGCCAGGTCGGTGCGTAGAGGATGACCGGCTGCTCCTGACCGATTCCGAGCTCGTGGCGCACCCGCCGCCTCACCTGAGAGCCTCCGATCATCCTCACGTTTCGGGGGTACTCCCCCACCCGGACCTGCCCGTGGTATCCCAGAGCCTGCTGCAGACGCCGGCCGGCTTCCGGATTCTGGGCGAGCAGCAGATCCCACTGGGGGACCTGGCGGGTCATGAGGCGCCGGTATCTCAGGGTGACGGCTCTCGGGGCGTCGTGCAGCAGCTTCTTGATCGGAGTGCCGTGCCAGGTCTGGAGCAGATGCTGGCCCTCACGCTTGGAGAACCAGGAGGGCAGGTGGTCGTTGGTGACGATGACACGTGAGGTGCGCAGCGCCTCCACCCATTCCTGTGATCCGACGACGACGGGGCGGGCGCCCGACGGCACCGGAACCGTGCCATCGACGACCGACCACCACAGGGGCGCGGTGACGCCGTGGGCCGCCAGGTCCTCGCATATCGCGGCCGGGTTGTCTCCCCCGCTGCGCCCGCCGAAGGACTCCAGGAAGACTCCCGCCCTCAAGGCATTGGCCTCACGTTCAATGAGGAGCCGATGGCCCCGTCGTGAGCGCTCATGAGGTGTCAGCGGGGGGATGACGGCTACGGCCACGGTGCCGTCCCGCCGGGTGATGATCCGCGCGCGGCGTGCGGGGCGCACGCAGTCCACTGAAAAGGCGGCACCATCGGGCACCACCGCGGAGCCGGTGGGCGCCGGGGCGATGGGGACCTCGATGGCGGGTCCGTCAACCCACTCCCCTGCCAGACAGCTCCCCTCAATGCGGCGGTCGGGCTCGTCCCGCGAGGCGGCACTCCAACCCACCGGGCAGGTCCCCAGCTCGGCGCGGGGGTCGACCAGGTCAATACTCGCCGACCACCCGCCGCCCGGCACCAGGACGGCGGGCACCGCCATCGAGCCGCCACTTCCGGCGCTGCCACCGAGGACAATATCCAGCCTCGCCGGGGCCCCCGTCACCGTTCCGCTCAGCACCAGCGTTGCGTCGATGTCCTGACGCGCGGCGAGCAGCACGACGTCAATCGGACCACTGGGCAGCAGCGCACTCCCCCGGCTTCCGCTGTCCACCGCAGCGACCTGGAGCAACCCCCGTCGACCGCGCACCGCCAGGCGCTGCCCGGACTCCGGCGGCGCCAGCCGCCACCTGCTGGAGCCGGCCGGTTGCGGCATCCATGCCCGCACCCTTCGCCCCGCGACGCAGGTCACCACCCGAAACCACGCGGAGCGTCCCGGTTCGAGACGCAGACGCACCGCGATCCCCGAGGAGAGGTAGGAGCGCCACGGGTCGCCGGCCTCCAAATCGGCTCGGGGCGCCTCGCAGCGGTCCACCTCGGCGCGGCCTCGAACTTCTCCTGACTCGTCGACCACCTCAACGGTCGGGAGATCGGTCAGGCTCGGGTCCACTCCCCAGACCCAGGCGCAGCCGCGTACCTCCAGGGTCCTGGGCCCCACCCAGCGCGCTGTGTCGACGCCGACGTGCAGTCGCAGATCAACGTCTCGGACCTCGGTGAGCCGGTGGGGTACCGCGATCTGTTCCAGGAAGCGCTGCTCGGGACGCAGAGCCCCCGTCTCGTGGGTCAGGGGAAGGTGGCTCAGGTCCTGGCGCCAGCCGATCAGCTCCTCAAGCTCCGCGGCGTTGAGTGGCCCGTCTTGGATGAGGAGCCACAGCACGAGTCGATCGAGCAGCTCGGTCGACTCCCACACAGAGTCCTCTGCATCAGCCAGCGCCCTCCTCGCGGTGCGGCGGAGCCTGCCGACGAAGTCAGGCCCCTCCCGGTGAGCCCGCTCAGCCAGACGAGCAAGAGTCCGATTCAGGCGTTCGGCGACCAGACGCTGACGCACCGCCTCCGGGGCGTGGGCAACCAGCTGCACCATGGCGTCCACCTCCGCCAGGAGGGCGCCGGGATCGGCGTCCGCGCCGGGACCACGAGCCGCCGATCCGGCGCGCCAGGTGTAGACCTCCTCATCCAGCACGTCAATGCGGGTCGCGGTAAGAAGCACCGCGAGGGTTCTGGCGGGGAGAGGCATCACAGGGCTGCGGAGCGCACTGAGCCCTCGTGGCAGGGTCCACAGTCTTCGACGGGCCATGACGGCACCGGCCACAAGCTCCTCAACCGCCTCGGGCACCTCGGCCAGCGGCTCCGCGAGGCGAGGCGCGCGGGGCGGCCCCGTCCTCGGCCCGGCCCCGGTTACCGGTGTCAAGGACCGCGAGCGCGCAACGACGACGTCGGAGCCCGACCGCTCCAGGCACTGAATCATCGACTGGCAGGCACCGGCGATGAGTCCGTCCCCGCCGTCGACAATGGTGACCAGTCGCCCTCGCGCTCGCTTCAGGGCGGTCTCCAGGTCGCCGCCCCGGCAACAGGGCACGACCCGGATACGCCGGTCCCTGGCGGACAGGCGAGTCGCCACCTGCTCACCGGTGCTCTGCGCGTCGGCCTTCGGCCGGACGACGACCAGGACCTCCACGTCCTTGAAGGTCTGGTTGAGCACGGATCGGATGGCCCCTTCCAGGTGAGGGCCGGCCTCCGACGCCCGGACGATGACGCTGAGTCGGGGCCGGTGCACGCCGCGCAGAGCCGCACCGATGAGACGTCTGAGACGCCGACCGCCCATGTTCTTCTACCCCGTCAACCGGTGAGCGCTGCGGCGCCAGAGCCCCGTGGCGTCAATGAGGTTGCGCCCCTCGAGCAGGAGCGGATCAAGGTCGGCGAACTCCTGGTGGCTGACCAGCAGCGCCACGACATCAGCCTGTTCGACGGCCTGCCGGCACCCGGTCAGTCGCACGTTGTCCCGCCGAGCCAGAGACGGCGGAAGCTCCTTGGCGTGCGGCTCAGCCACCAGGACCCGGGCGTGGGGCGCTGCGACGGCCACGTTCTCGGTGATGGTGAGCGCGGGTGACTGGCGCAGATCGTCGACGTCGGCCTTGAAGGTCAGGCCGAGCACCGCCACGGTCGGCGAGGCCGCTCCTTCCAACGCCTGGAGGATGCGCCCCACGTAATGGGCCGGCCGGGAGTCGTTGACCTGGCGGGCCGTGCGGATGAGCCTGGTCTCCTCGGGAGCGCGGGACACCAGGAACCAGGGGTCCACCGCGATGCAGTGACCGCCCACCCCGGGGCCCGGTTGAAGAATGCTCACCCGCGGATGGCGGTTGGCCAGGTCGATGAGCTCCCAGACATCCACCCCGACCCGCTCGCAGACAACGGCCAGCTCATTGGCGAAGGCGATGTTGAGGTCGCGGAAGGCGTTCTCCGTCAGCTTGGTCATCTCGGCGGTGGCGGCGTCGGTCAGGACCAGGTCGCCCCGGCAGAAGGTGGCGTACAGGTCTCTGGCCAGGTGCGAGGCCTCGGGGGTCAAGCCGCCGATGACCCGGGAGTTGGTCACCATCTCCGCCATGATGCGCCCGGGCAGCACGCGTTCGGGGCAGTAGGACAGGTGCACCTGGGGCCGTCCGCCACCGCCGTCCATGGAGAGGTCCGGGCGCATCGCGATGATCGCCTCGGCCAGGCCGCGAGTGGTGCCGGGTGGACAGGTCGATTCCAGGACGATGAGCTCGCCCCCTGTGAGACGAGGGGCGATCTGCCTGGTGGCGGCCTCCACCAGGGAGAGGTCGGCCGCGTGGTCCCGGCCCGTCGATGGGGTCGGCACCGCGATGATGTAGGTCCGTGCCGACGGCGTCACCGTCTGGGCGCGCAGGCGGCCGGCCTCGACCTGCTGGGCCAGCACGGCGGCCAGCCCCTCCTCGAGGAAGGGAAGCTCTCCGCGGTTGACGGCCTCGACACGTTCCTGGACACGGTCCACCCCGACGACGTCCAGTCCGGCGCGGGCCAGGACCGCGGCCGTGGGCAGACCGATGTACCCCAGCCCGATGACCGCGACGTCGGCTACTTCAGCAGCGTCAGTCATGAGTCTCCATGCATTTGTACCCGTCCCACAAGGCACTCCGCCGGGACGCCGCGCCGTGCACCACGAGTCCTCACCCCTAGTTCACCGTGGCGGGAAGCAGCTCGACGGCGTCGGGGTGCTCGGCGAGGTAGGTGCTCACCTGGTCCTCGGCGAAGGCCTTGAACAAGGGAGCGTCCGCATCGGCGTCGAGCCTGACGATGGACTGCCCGTCCTCGGAGGTTCCCGTACCGGCGGTCGGTACGGTCATGAACATGATGTCGTTGCTGTGAAGGTGACGCGTCTCCAGGGCCAGGGACTGCATCTGGTTGAGAGTGAAGGACTCGTCCACGGCAACTGTCCGCGAGGCGGTCTTGAGGAACGAGTACAGCGCCGTGGGACTGCTCAAGGTGCCGTTGGTCAGGACCCTGCTCACGATGGAGCGCATCCAGGTCTGCTGACGCTTGACGCGGTCGAAGTCCCCGCCCGGAAGGGAGGAGCGCTCGCGGGTGTAGGCCAGGGCCTGTTGCCCGTTGAGTACCTGCGGCCCGGCCCCGAGATCCTTGCCGGCGAGTGTCTGAGGCGTCTTGAGGTTGACGCGCACCCCACCGATGTCGTCGGTCAGCGCGACGAAGGACTCGAAGTTCGCCACCGCGAAGTGGTCGATGTGGATGCCGGTGAGGTTCTCCACGGTGTGGATCGTCAGCGAGGGCCCCCCGTAGGAGTAGGCGGCGTTGATCTTGCCCTGGCCGTGACCGGGGATCTCCACCCACGAGTCACGGGGGATCGACATGACCGAGATCGTCTTCCTGTCGCCGCTGACCTGAACGATCATGATTGCGTCCGTGCGCTGGGCCCCCTCCTGCCACTGGGAGGGGTCGGAGGCGGAGGTGCGCGAGTCGGTCCCCAGGACCAGGATGTTGACGGCCGGCTCCTTGCCCGCCGCCGCCTTCTGCTGCGGGGCTCGCGTGGGAATACCTGCGAAGGGGTCCGCAATCGTCTCGATGCCGGAGGCGATGGAGTGACGCACCCACAGGGCGAGGCCTCCCGTGGCCAGGGTCAGAACCAGGAAGATCGCCAGGACACTGAGAAGGGCGATCCTCCATCCTCGTCCGGGGCGGCGTCGAGCGCCGCGTACGCTGCGCATCGAGGTCGTTTCGATCCCTGATGAGGATGCTTCAGCATCACCCTTGTCAATCGGGGTGCTTCCAGGTTCTGGTAGGAGGGACTGCGTCATGGGCTAATGGCACCACATATTTCTCAAGCGTTTTGCCCGGAATCCCCTTGTTTTAGGAATTCCGGGCAAATTGCTCATGAAATGAGATGCAACTGAGACCGACGCAATCTCTCCGTCACCATTTCATGTCACGCCCAGAATATCTTTCTGGACGATCAGAAGGAATATCTCCAGTGGTTTTATGAACGAGGGGGTACGAGCTGGTACATCCACCCGTAGGGGTCCTCGGCGTGACCGGACTGAATGGCGGTGAGCCGGTCGTGGATCTGCCGGGTGACCTCGCTGCCCTCGATACGGGCGTCGAACCCCTCGCCCTTGAGATGCCCCAGAGGCACGACGACGGCGGCGGTCCCACAGGCGAAGACCTCGCTGACCCGACCCGACTCGATGTCTGCGAGCAGCCCCTGAAGGCTGATGGTGTCCTCGACGACGCTCCGCCCGGAGTCGCGCAGCAGGCGGATGATGGCGCTGCGGGTGGAGCCCTCCAGGATCGTCCCGGTCAGACGCGGTGTACGTACGGTCCCGTCGGCGTCGACGACCATGATGTTCATGCCGCCGAGCTCCTCAATGTTCTTCTGCGAGACGTCATCGAGGAAGCAGACCTGGTCACAGCCCCGCGCGTAGGCCTCCTGCTGAGGAAGCAGGGAGGAGGCGTAGTTGCCCCCGGTCTTGGCCGCCCCGGTCCCTCCGCGTCCGGCACGGTGGTACTCGGTGGTCACCCAGATGGAGACGGGTTCGAGGCCGTGGGGGAAGTAGGATCCCGCGGGCGAGGCGATGACGTAGTAGTCGACCACGGCGGAGGGGCGCACACCGAGGAAGGCCTCGGAGGCGAAGGCGAAGGGGCGCAGGTAGAGGGACTCGCCCTCACCCGAGGGCACCCAGGCGGCGTCGGCACGCACCAGATCCACCAGGGAGGCCACGAAGTCCTCCTCCGCCAGCTCGGGCAGAGCCATGCGCCGGGCGGAGGCGTTGAGGCGCGCCGCGTTGTAGCGGGGACGGAAGGTCCACACTGATCCGTCCTCGTGCCGGTACGCCTTGATGCCCTCGAAGATCTCCTGGCCGTAGTGGAGCACAGCCGCGGCCGGGGACAGGCTGAGATTGCCGTAGGGAACGACGCCGTAGTCACCCCACCCCTCCCCCTGCCTCCAGCGGGCGTGAGCCATGTGGTCGGTGAAGGAGTTACCGAAGTGGAGGCCCGCCAGGACTGCTGCCCGGTCATCCTCAGTGACGGGTGACGGGTTGGCGGTCAGGGGGAATCGACCGGCGAGCACGTCGGCCTCCGGGACTGGGACCTCGGCGGCACGAGCCAAGGAGGAGGATGCGAAGTCGGTTGAGGTGGCGTCTGTCTCGGGCATAGGCCCACCCTACCGTCGAGGCCACAACTCGGACACGGCCTTCCCATATGCTGGCTGGCAGGCGGGCGCGGGACTAGGTTCCGGCCATGAGCTCCGTTCAGCGCCCATCGATCAGTGCTCACCGGCTGAGCCCCCGAGCCAGGTTCGTGCGGGGCACGCTGGCCGGCGCAGCCCTGCTGACCGGGACGGCCGGATGCGCACAGGTGGATTTGGATCAGCTCGCCGCCAACGCAGGTCCGGCTTCTCCTTCTGCGGCGCCGCACGTCTCGACGACTCCGTCCCGGATGGTGATGCCCACCCCGCTGCCGACCAGCCAGGCCACGGCCGCAGCAGCGCTCACGGTCGGGTTCCCGGACCTGCCCGGCTACACCACCTCCACCGCCGCACCGCGTGGGCCCTCGGCCCCCGCACCCACATCGCCTCCCCGAGCCTCCTGGTCACGTTCCTACGCCTCACCCTTCTCCGGATGCCAGGTGAGTGCCGAGCTGACCAGCGCGGAGGCGCTGGTCGTCTCCGGCGGCGACGACCAGCGCCCTGTCCGAGCACTGGTCCGCCTCCTTGGCGGAGACCTAGCCGGAGGATCGGCAATCCGGTCAGCAGGAGCTCACGGCGACGAACCGCTCCGAGCCCTACACCGGAATCGCCACGACCTTCAGCGCCAGAGTCAGCGGCTCCCGGGTCACGGGGAGGGCCTTCGTGCGGGTGTGGTCGGCCGACGGAGCGGCCCCGTCGGTGACTCAGGTGTGCCAGCAGGGAGCCTTCGATGAAACGGCGTGGGACACCACCATTCGTGGCATCACCGTGGACGGCCTGTCGGATCAGTCCCGCTGGCCCACGGGGACACCGGGACCCGAGACGCCGGTCGCCCCCACCGCCGGGTGAGCTCGTCACGGCTCTTGCGACTGCTCCCCTTGAGAGGACGGGTCCTGCACAGGTTCAGCGGCGCCCTGTGCACTCGATGGTGCCGCATCGGATGGGGCACCGATCTGGGAGTGCGGCTCAGGCTCCCCCTCTCCCCGGTCGACCGACCTCCTCACCCGCCTCCGTGGGCTCGCCGGACTCGCCCTGGCCAGGAGCTCCCGACAGGATCTCCCCCATTGGCGGAGCCACCTGGTCCTGGGCCGCGGAGGAGCGTCGGGAGGAGACCGCGGACTCGACCACGGCAACAGCTTGACCAAGGTCCGCGAGCGCCGCCCGGATCACGTCGACGTCGTCGCCTTGAATCGCCTGGTTGAGCGCAGACCTCTTGACCTCAAGACCAGCGGACTCCGCCTGGCTGAGGTCGCCGGCGATGGCTCCGCTTCGGGAGACCAGTGCCTTGGCGTCTGCGGCGGCGTCGCTCCTGACCCGCGAGAGCGACAAGGCCCCCACGATGGAGGAGCGTTGAGTCGCCGCCGCCGCTACGGTCGCCTGGAAGGTCCTTCCCCTCGATCCAGCGGCACGTGAATCCGCCTCGGCCAGGAAGACGGACATCTCGGAGTCAGTGAGTGGATCATCGGTCAGGACATCGCACCCGCACAGGCCGGCGAGCCCGGAGAGCACGAGGCAGGTGGCGACCCGACGTCGGGGACCGCGTAACGACATACCCAGAATGTAACGACCCGCCCGAGTACTGCGGTCACGCTCCGGACACGAAGAGGGCCGTGGTGTCTCAATGCGATGACGCATCCGCCCCGGCCGTCACCGCGTCGGCGATGGCGTCACCGATCTGGCTGGTGGAGCGCTGGGCGCCGCCGCCTCGGGCGGCCATGTCCGCAGTGACTCCGGCCTCGACCCTCGCAGCCGCCTGGGACAGTCCCAGGTGGTCGAGCATGAGGGCGACGGCGCTGATCGTGGCGGTCGGGTCCGCCTTGCCCTGACCGGCGATATCCGGGGCAGAGCCGTGGACGGGCTCGAACATCGAGGGGAAGGCCCTCTCGGGGTTGATGTTGCCCGAGGCCGACAACCCGATGCCACCGGTCACGGCACCGGCCTCATCGGTGAGGATGTCGCCGAAGAGGTTGTCGGTGACGATGACGTCGAAGCGGCCGGGGTCGGTCACCATGTAGATGGTGGCGGCGTCCACGTGGCAGTAGTCGACGGCGACGTCGGGGTACTCGGCGCCGACGGCCTCCACGGTGCGGCGCCACAGGTCGCCGGCGTGGACGAGCACGTTGTGCTTGTGGACGAGGGTGAGGTGCTTGGCGGCCCTGGCCCGGGCCTTGGCGAAGGCGTAGCGAACCAGGCGCTCCACCCCGTAGGCCGTGTTGACACTGACCTCGGTGGCGATCTCGTGCGCCGTCCCCTGCCGCACGACTCCCCCGTTCCCGCAGTACAGACCCTCGGTGCCCTCACGCACCACGACGAAGTCGATGTCACCGGGATCGGCCAGCGGCGTCGGCACACCCGGGTAGTAGACCGAGGGACGCAGGTTGACGTAGTGATCCAGGGCGAAGCGCAGGCGCAGGAGCAGACCGCGCTCGAGCACACCCGAGGGGACGGAGGGATCACCGACGGCCCCCAGCAGGATGGCGTCATGCGCCTTGATGGCCTCAAGATCCTCATCGGCGAGGGTCTGACCGGTCCGGTGCCAGCGCTCGGCCCCCAGGTCGAAGGCGGTAGGACGGACCGCGACCCCGGTTCCCTCCAGCGCTCGCTCAAGGACCTTGAGCCCCTCGGGGACGACCTCCTTACCGATGCCGTCACCCGGGATTACTGCCAGCTTGATGGTCTGCGTCATGGGGCCACCTTAGGGCACGATCAGGATGCGAGACGAGGAGTCCGCATAACGGAAGTACGCGCTCGCGTTTCGACCAACGGTCGGTTATTCTGTTGCCGATGCACCAAGGAGGAGCCATGCCGCGCATCCACCGCCCTGCCGCACAACGTCGCGAGGAGATTCTCGACGCCGCACACACCCTGTTCACCACCAAGGGGTTTCAATCCACCACCATGGAGGACATCCTGAGGATCGTGGGCATCGCCAAGGGGACGCTCTACTACCACTTCCCCAGCAAGGAGCAGATCCTCAGGGCCCTGGTCCTGCGCATCGTCCTCCAGGTCGAGCAGCAGGCCCGCGAGATCGCCGCCTCATCGGCTCCGGCGACGGACAAGCTCGCAGCGATCATGGCCGCGATGCGGCTCGTGGACACCGAGACCGAGCTCGTCGACCAGTTCCACGCACCGGGTAACGCGGAGTTCCACCTGCTGTCCATCACGGCGATGATCGAGCACCTCACCCCGGTCCTCGCCGAGGTCATCACCCAGGGGGTGAGCGAGGGGACCTTCACCACCGAGCGCCCCCGTGACGCCATCGAGCTGCTGCTGAGCGCCTCGGGCATCCTCCTGGATCACGACATCATGAACTCCGGCCCCGATGAGCTCGCCCGCCGCCACGACAGCCTCATCTGGGCCTGCGAGACACTGCTGGGTGCCAAGCCCGGCAGCCTCGGCATCCTGATGAAGGCGGAGCCGTGAAGCACGTCGGACTGCTGGTCCTGGGCTCGTTCATCAACTCGCTGGGAACAGGGCTGACCGCCTTCGGCCTGGCCGTCGTCATACTGCGCGCCTACGGAACGGCGTCCTCGGTGGCGGCCGTCCAGATGAGTGCCTTCGCCCCCATTGTTCTTCTGGCGCCCTTGGCCGGGGTCCTCGCAGACCGCTACGACCGCCGCCTCATGATGATGATCGGGGACGCCGGCTCGATTCTCGGACTGGGCGTCATCCTCATGACCCTTTCCTCGCCCCGACCGTCCTTGGGATGGATCTGCGCAGGAGCCGTCATCTCCTCCTGCCTGGCCGCGCTGACCGAGCCGGCGCTACGGGCGAGTGTCACCGATCTGGTGACCGAGGAGGACTATGTGCGCTCCTCCGGCCTCCTCCAGCTCGCCTCGGCGGCCAAGTACCTGCTGGCACCGGCCGTGGCGGGATTCCTCATGCCCCTGGTCGGGCCCCGGGGTCTCCTGTTGCTGGACGCCAGTACCTGCCTGGTCACCGTGGCGTGCACCCTGACGGTGCGCCGCGCCCTGGCGGCCGAGGAACCGCAGCACGCCACGCCCCGGCAGTACGAGGACCACAACGTCATGGCGGGGTGGCTGGCCATCGCATCCCATCCCGCCCTGCGCACGCTCGTTGTCCTCATGACCTTGGCCACTCTCGCGATTGGGGTCGTTCAGGTGCTCCTCAAGCCGATCCTCCTGCCCACCGTGAGCACCACCGAGATGGGGGTGGTCGAGACGGTGGCCGCTACCGGCATGCTCGTGGGCGCGGCTCTGGTGACCGCCTGGAAGAGCGCCCAGCCGACGACGCTGCTCGCCTCGGGCCTGGCCGGAACCGGCGCCGCCATGGCCCTGCTCCCCGTGGGGCCGGGCGCCTGGTGGGTGGCCGCCTGTGGATTCCTCATCTTCGCCTGCCTGCCCCTGTCCCAGGCCGGGGCGGAGGTCCTTGTGCGCACCCGGGTCGACAACGCTCAACAGGCACGCACCTGGGGCACCATCAGTCTGGTCACCCAGATGGGCTATCTGGCGGCCTACCTGTGCTCCGGGGTGCTGGTCGACCGTGTGCTTCAGCCCCTGGTGGAGCCGGGACAGTCACTGTCCACCAGCCTGGGAGCCGTCGTCGGCACCGGTCCTGGACGCGGCGCAGCGCTTCTCGTGGGTCTCATGGGCATGGTCTTGGCCCTGGTGGCCCTCGCCGTTCGTCTCCAGCGGCGCCGGCTCGCCTGACCCCGGCGTCCACGGACGACACGAGGGCGGCGCCCCGATGACCTGACGTCATCGGGGCGCCGCCCGTTGTCAACGGATCTCGGCAGTCCTCAGCGGGCCACGGAGCCCTCGGTGTAGTCCTTGTCGACGTCGGCGCGCCAGGCGAACATGGAGCGCACCTCGCGGCCGGTGGACTCGATGGGGTGCGCCTCGCCCTCGGCCCGGAGCTTCTTGAACTCCGGAGCGCCGGCGGCCTGGTCGTCCATGAAGCGCTTGGCGAAGGTGCCGTCCTGGATGTCGGAGAGGACCTCCTTCATGTGCTCCTTGACCTCGGGGGTGATGACGCGCGGGCCGGAGACGTAGTCGCCGTACTCGGCGGTGTCGGAGCAGGACCAGCGCTGCTTGGAGATACCGCCCTCGTTGATGAGGTCGACGATGAGCTTCATCTCGTGGCAGACCTCGAAGTAGGCCATCTCGGGCTGGTAGCCGGCCTCGACCAGAGTCTCGAACCCGTACTGGATGAGCTTGGAGACGCCACCGCACAGGACCGCCTGCTCACCGAAGAGGTCGGTCTCGGTCTCCTCGCGGAAGGTGGTCTTGATGGCACCGGCGCGGGTACCGCCGATGGCCTTGGCGTAGGACAGGACGAGGTCCCAGGCGCTACCGGTGGCGTCCTGCTCCACGCAGACGAGCACGGGCACGCCTCGGCCGGACTCGAACTCACGGCGCACCGTGTGGCCGGGTCCCTTGGGGGCCACCATGACGACATCGATGTCCGCGGCCGGCTTGATGTAGCCGAAGTGGATGTTGAAGCCGTGGGAGAACAGGAGGGCGGAGCCCGCCTTGATGTTCGGCTCGATCTCCTCGCGGTAGAGGGTGGCCTGCACCTGGTCGGGCGCCAGGACGGTGACGACGTCGGCCCAGGCGACGGCCTCGGCGATGGACTTGACGGGCAGGCCCGCCTCCTCCGCCTTGGCCACCGAGGAGGAGCCCTCACGCAGGCCGACAACGACCTCGACGCCGGAGTCGCGCAGGTTCAGAGCGTGAGCGTGCCCCTGGGAACCGTAGCCGATGACGGCGACCTTCTTGGACTGGATGACGGACAGGTCGGCATCGTCGTCGTAGAACTTCTCAGCTGCCATGATTGCTTCTCACTTCTCCTTGAGTTGATCGGTGATGGATCGTGGGCCGCGCGTGATCGCCACGGCACCGGACTGGACAATCTCTTTGACACCGTACGGCTGGAGAGCCGTCAGTAGAGCCTTGACCTTGGATTCTGAGCCGATGGTCTCGATGACCACCGACGTGGGGGCGACGTCCACGACGTGGGCGCGGAACAGGTCGACGACCTGGAGCACCGCCGTGCGGTTGGCATCATCAGCGTGTACCTTGATGAGGTAGAGTTCGCGCTCGACTGAGGTGTCGGGGTCCAGCTCGACGATCTTAAGGACGTTGACCAGTTTGTTGAGCTGCTTGGTGACCTGCTCCATGGCCAGCCCCTCGGCATCGGCGATCACCGTGATACGCGAGATGTCCTCGTGCTCGGTGGGGCCCACGGCCAGGGAGTGGATGTTGAAGCCCCGGCGCGTGAACAGCGCCGACACCCGGGTCAGCACGCCGGGCTTGTTCTCCACCAGGACGGACAGCGTGTGCTTCTCGCTCACGGCGCTCACTCCTCTTCCCACACCGGGCTCATGCCACGGGCGTGCTGGATCTCGTCGTTGGACACCCCGGCCGCGACCATGGGCCACACCTGGGCGTCCGCGGAGACGATGAAGTCGACGACGACGGGGCGGTCGTTGATGGCATTGGCCTGGGCGATGACGTCATCCAGGTCCTCAAGGCGCTCGCAACGCAGTCCCACGGCCCCGTAGGCCTCGGCCATCGTGACGAAGTCGGGGATACGCACCGTTCCGGCGCCGGTATTCAGGTCGGTGTTGGAGTAGCGCTGCCCGTAGAACAACGTCTGCCACTGCCTCACCATGCCCAGCGAGGAGTTGTTGATGATGGCGACCTTGATGGGGATGTTGTTGAGGGTGCAGGTGGCCAGCTCCTGATTGGTCATCTGGAAGCAGCCGTCTCCGTCGATGAGCCACACCGGCCGGTCGGGGCACGCCTCCTTGGCGCCCATGGCGGCGGGCAGGCCGTAGCCCATGGTGCCCGCGCCGGCTGAGGTGAGCCAGGTGTGGGGGCGACGGAAGGTGAGGTAGTGGGCCGACCACATCTGGTGCTGGCCCACGCCCGTGACCCAGATGGTGTCCTCGGAGGCGGCCCGGTCGAGGTGGGTGATGACCTCCTGAGGCTGAAGCAGCCCGTCATCGGTATCGGTCCATCCCGTGGGGTAGGTGGCCTGGATCCGCCCGACCTCGCTGCACCACGGGGCGATGTCCACACGTCCCTCGGCGACGACGTGGTCGCGGAACTCGGCGCTCAGAGCGGGAACGACGTCGGCCAGGTCACCAACGATCGGGACGTCGGCGGTACGGATCTTGGAGATCTCGGCCGGGTCGACGTCGACGTGGATCACCGAGGCCTTGGTGGCGAAGGTGTCAGGCTTGCCGGTGACCCGGTCGTCGAAGCGGGCTCCCAGGCAGACGACGACGTCAGCGCGCTGCAGGGCCCCGACAGCGGCCACGGTGCCGTGCATCCCGGGCATCCCCAGGTTGAGCGGGTGCTCACTGGGCATGACGTCCAGGGCGGTCAGAGTGGTGACGAAGGGCGCCCCGATGAGCTCGATGAGCTCAGTCAGGTCCTCGGAGGGCACCTGCGCCCGGTTCAGGCCGCCGCCGAGGTAGAGGACGGGCCGCTCGGCCGCGCAGATCACCTCGGCGGCCTGAGCCAGGCGCCGCTGGTTGGGCTTGCCCGGCAGGCGGTAGCCGGGAAGGTCCCGGGCCGGGGGCCACACGAACTCGGTGGGCCCCTCCTGGGCATCCTTGGAGATATCGATGAGGACCGGGCCGGGGCGACCGGTGGAGGCGATGTGGAAGGCCTCGGCCACGCACGGAACGATGTCCTCGGAACGGGTGATGAGGAAGGAGTGCTTGACGAAGGGCATCGTGGCACCAACGATATCGGCCTCCTGGAAGGCGTCCGTCCCGATGCCACGGCTTCCTACCTGACCGGTGATGGCCAGCAGGGGCACTGAGTCCATGTGGGCGTCACCGATGGGGGTGATGAGGTTGGTGGCGCCGGGTCCGGACGTGGCGACGCACACCCCGGGGCGACCGGTGACCATGGCATAGCCCTCGGCGGCATGACCAGCACCCTGCTCGTGGCGCACCAGGACGTGACGGATCTTCGTCGAGGCGAGCAGGGGGTCATAGAAGGGCAGGATGGCACCACCCGGCATCCCGAAGATGTCTGTGACGCCTAGCTCCTCCAGCGCGCGCACCAGAGCCTGGGCGCCTGTCATGACCTGCTGGCCCTGACGTGCGGGAGCGTCATCGCGTGTCATCGCTCGCTCTCCTTCTCCGTGCCTACTGCCCGGCAACCTGCCGGGTAATGAACGTTAGATCAGTCTCCGCACAGAGTCATAATGAGACAGCGACTATCTCACATCGTGGAATCACGAACTCGGTGGCGTGGTGGTTCCCCCGGCGAGGAGTCTTCCCCGCCCCCCGCGGATCACGGACCTTGGTACGCCATCCGCGCCTGCGGAGATGACACAATGCTCCTGTTACTCCTGACAAAACATCCGCTGCGTCACTTTCAGCGGAGACACGGAAGGCGGAACTAGCGACGTGGCTACGGTCCTGGACTACCTGTTAGGCAACCCGGTTGTCATCGTCCTCCTCATGGTCGGCGCCGGGCTGCTGCTATGGCGCGCCAGACGCAGGAGCATACGCGTCCCGGCAGCGGCCCTCCTGATCGGCAGTACCGCCCTGCTCATCTGGAAGGTGGCGCACGCCAATGTCCTGCACCACTTGTCCGAGAACGTGGTTCTCGTCCTGTTCCTCCTGGTCGGCACCGGGATGCTGCTGGGGCACGTCAAGATCAAGGGAGTCAGCCTCGGAGCTGCCGCGGTACTGTTCTGCGGCATCGCGTTGGCGGCCTGGGGAACGTCTGCCGCAACGCCGATCGAGGTTCCCCGAGAGCTGGGAACACTGGGGCTGGCGATCTTCACCTTCGCCATCGGCATCCAGTCCGGGCCGAACTTCTTCCACGTCATCCGAACCGCCGGCGGACCGTTGGCGATCCTCCTGGGCGTTCTGGGCGTGGCAGCCCTGGCGGCCGTGGGCGTGGGGCGTCTCCTCGGACTCAAGGCGGCGATGATCGCGGGGGCCTTCGCCGGCGCCGTCACGAACACCCCCGCCCTGGCCGCAGCCGGTAACGCCGCTGCCATGGCCGGCGACAAGGGCGGGCCGGGTGACGCCACGGTGGCCTATGCCGTCACCTACCTTTACGGTGTCATCGGCATGCTGTTCTTCTGCCTGCTGGCGCTGCGCTACCGGCGCAGCGATAAGGACACTCCCTCCCCGCTCATCAACCGCACCATCCGGGTGGAGCGCGAGGACGGCCCGCTCCTGGGCAACATCGTTGAGACGATCTCCGGCCAGCTGCGGTTCTCGCGTCTGCGCCGGGGCGAGAAGGGCCCGATCACCCGACCGAAGAATGACGACCGGCTGTACAAGGATGATCTCATCACCGTCGTCGGCACCCAGGATGCCGTCAACCAGGCGATCAAGGCGGTGGGCCACGGCTCGTCGCACTCACTCATCGAGGACCGCAAATACCTCGACTTCCGCCGTATCACGGTCTCGGACCCGAAGCTGGCCGGCCGCACCATCGGTGACCTGGATATCGACAGCCGTTTCGGCGCAACGATCTCGCGGGTACGCCGCGGCGACGTCGACATGGTGGGCACCCCGGATCTGGTGCTGCAGCAGGGGGACCGGGTTCGCGTCGTCGGCCCAACCGGCCGCATGAAGGAGATTTCGACGTACTTCGGTGACTCCTCGCGCGGGTTGTCCTCTATCAACCCGGTGGCGCTGGGCCTGGGGATGACACTGGGCATCTTCATCGGTGAGTGGAAGTTCCTCACGCCCACCGGCGCAACCTTCTCCATCGGGTCGGCCGCGGGCACGCTCCTGATCGGCCTCATTTTGGGACGCATCGGCCGCATCGGGAAGTTCGTGACCGCTATGCCCTTCACCGCGACAGCGGTGCTCTCGGAGTTCGGTCTCCTAGTCTTCCTGGCGCAGGCGGGCACCAAGGCCGGCGGAGAGATCGCGCACGCATTCACCGGAGGTGATTGGTGGAGGATCTTCGTCACCGGTTTCGTCGTCACCACCATCGTGGGACTGGGGATCTACGTCTCCATGCGTTGGATCGTCAAGATGGGAGGGACCCGCCTGTCCGGTCTCATCGGTGGCGCCCAGACCCAGCCGGCGATTCTGGCCTTCGCTAACGAGCGCACCGGAGCGGATCCTCGGGTGGCCCTGGGATACGCGATGGTCTACCCCGTGGCCATGATCGTCAAGATCTTCATTGCGCAGGTCCTCGGCGGTCTCTGACCCCTCTCCCCCGAGCCACACGGGTGCTGCACGATCAATGGTGGCCCGCCGCTACGTATCAGCGGCGGGCCACCATCGTCCACCTGGGACGCACACAGACCGAACGTCAGTCCTCCAGAGGCTGCTCCGCCGCCTCGACGTGTGTGCGAGGGAGCGTGATGCGACCCGAGGTGGCGACATCGTGGCGCCAGTTGTGGTCGGTGATGATGCGTGCCAGGGCGAGCCCCACGCCAATGGCTGTAATGACGAAGAAGACCTCGAAAAGGTTCGTGGCCGCCTCGCCGACGTCGACGCCGCCCTTGTCCACCGAGAGCGTGTTGAGCGCGGAAATGGCCCGGTAGAAGGGAACCCCGGGGATCATGATGACCACTGCGGGTACGGAGAGCGCCACCCGGGACAGGGAGGCGCGGGAGACGAAGAGCTGGGCGAGCAGGCCGATTGTGACCGCGGCCAGCCCCACCGCAAGCTGCCACGGGACATGGAAGACGTCGATGAGAAGCAGTCTGCCGGTATTGGCCAGAGCCCCGACCACCGCGGCCAACATGCTGGCCTTGACGCCGGCATTGAACAGCATCGCGAATCCGTAGGCGGCGATGAAGGAGCAGAAGCAGCGCAGGACGTGCAGGAGCGGACCATGGAGCTCAGTGCCGCTGGCCGCCGCTACGTCCCAGCGGAAGATGAAGGTCACTGTCCAGACGGCAACGCCTGCGGCCGCCATGACCATGAGCACGTAGGCAGTGCGTGACAGCGCCGAGGAGAAGTCCTGACGGAACAGGTCGAGCATGGCGGTGACCATCGGGAAACCCGGGATGAGGAAGAGGATCGCCGAGATGATGCCGCCCTGGTGGTTGCCAGTCACCACACCGGCTGCGTCGAGCGCAGTCACAACGCCCATGTACGTGCCGGAGGCCGCGACTCCGCAAACGAGCCAGGTGAAGAAGTGCTGGTAGTGCCTCTCGAGCATTTGCCGGCGGATGAACTGTCCCAGGAATGCCGCGACGAGCACCGTCAGGCACTCAACCCAACCACCCTTGTTGAGGAAGCAGAATCCCGCGCAGGCGACTCCTGAGGCGGCCGCATTGGCGAAGGCGTTGTAGCGGGCGTGCATCTTCTCGACCTGTTCGAGCTTGGCCTCGAGGCGCTCAACCGTTTCATGGGCTCGCAGGTCGTGGACGATGCGACGCAGTGCCTCCAACCGACCGACGTTGACACCGACACGACGTACTTCGCATGCCTCGGTACGAAAGCGGTTGCCGACGTAGGAGGAGGTCACGATCTCCGTCATCGTCACGGTCGCCTCGTGGCGGTCAAGCCCCACGGCCGAGGCGGCTCTGGCCATAGAGGACTTGATGCGGTAGGAGCCAGCACCAGCGGCGAGCATGAGCCGCCCCAGGTGCAGTACGACGTCGGACTGTTGCATGAGCCGATCAGCGTCAAGGCTCGGCTCATGGCTGCTGCCCGAATGGGGGGAAGGGAGGTCGGTGTGAGTCACGGAAACAATGGTGCACCGTTTCGTACCCCGATGTCAGATCGGGGCAGGACACAGCACAGCCTCGGCTACTGCGGGTTGGTCTGGTGGCGTTGGTGGTTCTGGATGAGAATACGACCGGCCCCCAGGGTTCCTCTCCTAAGAGGGGCCCTGGGGGCGGTGCGTGAATATGTGCTCGGTGGTGTCCTACTCTCCCGCACCCTGGCGGGTGCAGTACCATCGGCGCTGTCAGGCTTAGCTTCCGGGTTCGGGATGGGTGCCGGGCGTTTCCCTGTCGCTGTGACCACCGAGACGACTGGTTGGGCTGTGCGTGTGTCCGTTCGTCTTGGCGTGTGAGCCGCTATTTGGTTGTTGTCTGGCTGCCCCCGTTAAACCACGCACGCACGCTGGGTGCTTGTGTGTGGTTGGTGGTTGGGTTGGGTGTGGACCGTATAGTGGACGCTTCGCTCTTACTCTCACCGCCCCCGGGTGTGGGGGTGTTGTTGTTTGTGTTGGCCTATTAGTACCAGTCAGCTCACAGACCGTTGCCGGTCTTCCACTCCTGGCCTATCAACCCAGTAGTCTGCTGGGGGCCTACCAGGACACCGAGGTGCCCTG
>NZ_JASPEP010000018.1:0-56117 GCF_031292835.1 Actinomyces stomatis | reverse complement strand
CACCCGGAAGGCCCCATCGCCTTATTCCTCCGAGTCAGGCACTGTCGTCACAACCGGCGGAGTTGAGGGATCGGATCCCGAGTAGACGTTCAAGTCACGGAAATGGGGACGCAGAAGGTTCTCCGGGCTGAGAATCTCATCAAGAACAGATTCTTCGAGCAGCCCCATCTCCAGAACCACCTCTCGCACGCTGCGTCCTGAACGGGCACACTCTCGCCCCACCATGTCGCCATTGTGATGGCCGATTACCGGGTTGAGGTAGGTAACGATTCCGATCGAGTCCAGCACATTGCGACGGCACACCTCCTCATTGGCCTCGATCCCCACGATGCACAGCTCCCGCAGGGTCGACATCCCACGGGTGAGAAGATTGATGGACTCAAAGATGGCCTGGGCGATCACCGGTTCCATGACGTTGAGCTGGAGCTGTCCGGCCTCAGCGGCGAAGGTCAGCGCGACGTCATTTCCAATAACCTTGAAACAGACCTGGTTCACCACCTCCGGGATCACCGGATTGACCTTGGCCGGCATGATGGAGGAACCGGCCTGACGCTCAGGCAGCCTGATCTCCCCCAGCCCCGCACGGGGCCCGGAGGACAGCAGTCGCAGGTCGTTGCAGATCTTGGACAGCTTTACCGCCAAGCGCTTGATCGCCGCGTGCATCGAGACGTAGGCACCTGTGTCACTCGTGGCCTCCAGCAGGTCATGCGCCCCTCGAACATCCAGACCGGTGATCTCCCGCAGATGCCTGACGACAGTGCTCTGATAGTCCGGCGGGGTGTTGAGCCCGGTGCCGATCGCCGTGGCACCGAGGTTCACCTCCAGAAGCAGAGCGGCGTTGTTGTGAAGCCGGCTGACCTCTTCCTCCAGCAGGACGGCGAAGGCCTCGAACTCCTGCCCCAGGCTCATAGGAACAGCGTCCTGAAGCTGAGTACGCCCCATCTTCAGAACATTGACGAACTCCACTCCTTTGGCGCGCATGGACGCGATGAGTCGCTCGAGCTCCTCGATGAGCGAGCCGACAAGAGTGAACAGCCCCAAACGAAATCCAGTCGGGTAGGCATCGTTCGTCGACTGAGACTTGTTGACATGATCGTTGGGGTTGACGATGTCATAACGCCCCTTGGCATATCCCATGAACTCCAGCGCGAGGTTGGCGATCACCTCATTGGTGTTCATGTTGACACTGGTCCCGGCGCCTCCCTGGAACTGGTCGACCGGGAACTGATCAAGGCAGCGTTCAGCAACCAGCACCTGGTCGCATGCCCACACAATCGCACCAGCAACCTCCGGGTCAAGAGCCCCCAGATCACTATTCGCTAACGCCGAGGCCTTCTTCACCTGCACCATGCCACGAACAAAGGCCTCTTCATCACCGACCACCGATCCAGAGATCTGGAAGTTCTCCATCGCACGGAGCGTATGGATTCCCCAATAGGCTTCCAATGGAACCTCCCGTGCGCCAAGAAGATCCTCCTCTGTGCGGGTTGCCTTCGTCATCTTGAGCCTCCGAGTTGTCTAGCTAGGTGCCTGCTCGTGCACATCTATGCTGACATACGGCGCACACGCTCAGGTCATTGCAGATTCACATACTATGGCTTCCACAATGGTTACGCTATTGTAACCTGTGCAATCCACTCCGTCCGTGCGACACACCATCCTCAGTTATCCCCGTATTTTCAACACAAACTCGTGTCGGATCACACGCCGCGCCAATCGCGAACCTACTGTTCTCACGATATTCCAGTCGGTAGCATCCACAGCATGGATGAGTTGAGCGCTCCGGGAGTGTCTGCACTGCGACAGGCGCAGGACACAATTATTGAACACTCACTGGACCGCATCAGTTCGGCCCATGATTTCTACCGAACCCTGCCGGAAGGATCGCGCGACCAGATCGCAGCGGTGGCCCGCCTGGGTGTCACCATGTTCGTCGACTCGGCGGAGAACCCTTCGACCCCATTGGCCCCCTCCCAGATCTTCTCTGTGGCCCCTGCCGCCCTGACCGGCGTTATCACGCTGGAGCAGACCCTGGCTCTGGTGCGCACGGTCCTTGACGTGGTTGTTGACGAGGCTCCTCGCGCCGTGCCGGAGGAGGACCATGACACCGTCCGCATCCTCGTCCTGACCTTCGGGCGCGACGTTGGCTTTGCCGCGGCTGAGGTGTACGCCCGAGCAGCTGAGGCCCGAGGCGCCTGGGACGCCCGGTTGGAGTCCGTAGCGGTCGACGCGATGCTCCACGACGCCCCTGAGGACGCCGCGACCCGAGCCGGGACTGCCGGCTGGAACGGAACCGGACCGGTCGTGGCCATCGCCGCCAAGACCACGCTGGATGCGCTCGGCGTCTCCAGGTTGCGCCACGAGTGCCGCAACCTGGCCAGTGACTGCCTGGTATCAGTTCGAGGAGACTCCGTCCTCATCGTCCTGGGCGACAGCCCGGCCGCTCACAGTCCGACGTCCAAGCGCGCCTCCCGGGACGCCACTGCTGAGCAGCTGGTGGACCAGGCGGCCATGCAGGTGGCCGGTGGCCTGGGAGGGTCAGCCGTCGTCGGCCCCGTGGTCTCGGGAATCTCGCACGCGGGCCGCTCACTGCGCTCAGCCCTGGCGGGGCTGCGAGCCCTGCCCGGGTGGGCCGAGGCCCCCAACCCGGTTCATGCCGATGACCTCCTCCCCGAGCGGCTCCTGGCCGGAGATGAGCTCGCCGGCGAACAGATCCTCAATCTGGTACACGCGCCCCTCCACGAGATGGGCGACCCCTTCGAGAGCACTGTGGCCACCTACCTGGCCCTGGGCGGGAGCCTGGAAGCCACCGCGCGGAACCTGTTCGTGCACGCCAACACAGTGCGCTACCGCCTGGGCCGGGTCAGTGAACAGGTCGGCTGGGACGCTACGAACGCCCGTGACGGCCTCATGCTGCACATGGCGATCATCGTGGGCCGACTGGCTGTCAGCCGAGAGGCCTGACGCACCACGGACGTGGTGAGCATCCACGTACCCCTCCTAGACGACCGGACCGTCCGTCCCCTTCGGACTGGTCCGGTCGTGGCGCTATGACCACACGTCGGTCACGACCCGATCCCCGGTAGCGCTCCGATGCCGGAGCACCCCTTCTCATCTGGGACAATGGTCCAACCTGCGGCGCCACCGCCGGAGAACCACAACCATCATCGAGCCACAGCGCCGCACGGATCCGGATGCTCCGTCGCGGCGTCAGAAGGAGCCACCATGGCTGAGCAGAGCAACGACGACGTCCTGTCCGTCATCACCGAGATCGTCAGCGAGGAGTCCGGCGTCGCCGCCAAGGACATCACCCGGGACACCACCTTCGCCCAGGACCTCGACGTCGACTCCCTGGGTCTGCTGACCATCGCCACCCAGGTCGAGGAGCGCTTCGGTGTGGCTCTTGACGACTCCCTCATCCCGACTCTGCCCACCGTCGGAGCGCTGGTTGACCTGGTGACGTCCAAGAAGGCCTGACGACCTCATGAGCCCGGAAGCCGCCTGCCGCCCTGACGACGTCGTCGTCACCGGCCTGGGGACCGTCAACCCTCTGGGCGCTGACGTTGAGTCCACCTGGAGCGCCCTGCACAAGGGCACCTGCGCGGTTCGTACCCTGGAGCATGAGTGGGTTGAGCGCCATGATCTGCCTGTGCGGATCGGCGCTCCCCTGGCGGTCGATCCCGCCGAGGTGCTCCCGCCCCGCCAGATGCGCCGTCTTGACCGCGCCAGCCAGTGTGCGCTGCTGGCCGCCCGCCAGGCCTGGGAGCAGGCGGGAGCCCCACAGATCACCTCACAGCGTTTGGCAGTGTCCGTGTCGCCGGGAATGGGGCCGGTCCTGTCGGTCATGGAGGCGTGGGACACCCTGAGGGACAAGGGGCCCCGGCGTGTTCTGCCAACGGCGGTCCCCGCGCTCATGCCCAATGCGCCGGCGGCTGCTGTCGGGATCGAGCTGGGGGCGCACGGCGGTATCCACGCTCCGGTCTCAGCCTGCGCCTCGGGGGCTGAGGCCATCGCCTACGGTGCGGACCTCATCGCTCTGGGGCGGGCCGACGTCGTCGTGGCCGGGGGCACGGATGCAGCCCTCCATCCGATGACCGTAGCCGCCTTCGGCGCCATGAGGGCCCTGTCGACGCGCAACGCCGACCCGCAGGCCGCCTCACGCCCCTTCGCCCCGGACCGTGACGGCTTCGTCCTGGGTGAGGGCGCCGGAATCCTCGTCCTGGAGCGCGCCGCGCACGCCGTGGCCCGTGGAGCGCGAGTCATGGCTGTGCTGGCGGGTTCCGCGGTCACTGCCGACGCCTACGACGTCGCACGCCCCGAGCCATCGGGCGCGGAGCAGGAACGAGCCCTGCGGCTGGCTCTGGAGCGTGCGAGTCTTGCCCCCAGCGCCGTCGGGCACATCAACGCCCACGCCACCTCGACACCTGCCGGCGACGTCGTCGAGGCCGGTGTCCTGGCCAGGACGGTGCCGGGTGCGGCCGTCAGTGCCACGAAGTCCGCCACCGGTCACCTCCTGGGTGGGGCCGGGGGGCTGGAGGCGGTCCTGACCGTGATGGCGCTGCAGGAGCGTTGGGCCCCGCCCACGCTGCTTCCCGCCGGAGTGGACCCGGAGCTGGTCCGACTCGGGCTGGACGTCGTTGGGCCGCAGGGCCGGGACGTGCCCCGGATGACGGCGGCGGCCAGTACCTCCTTCGGCTTCGGGGGGCACAACGTCGCGCTGGTCTTCACTCGCCAGTAGTCGTCCTCGGGTGAATGGCGCCTCGAGGCATCGCCTGTGACCCACCACGCTGGACCCGGTCGATCTGGTCAGGCACAATAGCCGTGCATGCCGCGTACGTCATGACATGAGCCCGGTTGCGGGTCGAGACCGTTGGGGAAGGCGAATCTCGAAACCAACCAGGAGGCGATACTCATGATCGGTGCCTACACCCGCGGTGTACTTTTCGTGCATTCAGCACCTCGGGCGCTCTGCCCCCACATCGAGTGGGCCGCGGCCGAGGTGCTCGGTTCGCGTGTCCACCTGGACTGGACCGAGCAGCCTGCAGCTCGGGGCATGATGCGGGCCGAGACCAGCTGGGTGGGGCCGGCTGGGACAGGCGCCAGTCTTGCGTCAGCCCTGCGCGGCTGGGCGAACCTGCGCTACGAGGTGACTGAGGAGGCGAGCGTCGGCACCGACGGCGGCCGCTGGTCCCATACCCCTGATCTGGGCATCTTCCACGCCCAGACGGATGTCCACGGCAACGTCGTCGTTCCTGAGGACCGGATCCGTGCCGCGCTCGTCTACGCGGCTGATCCCGAGAGGATGCGCCGCGAGCTCGACCTGGCTCTGGGGCAGGCCTGGGACGATGAGCTCGAGCCCTTCCGCTACGCCGGAGCCGGTGCGCCCGTGCGTTGGCTGCATCGCGTCGGCTAGGAGGACGCCGAGCAGAGCTCACCGACATCGCCTCCTGAAAACCGGGTGGGGCAACAGGTTTTGCGACCTGCTGCCCCACCCGGTCTACATCCTGGGGGCGTCACAGTCCCTGCGCTCGCAGCTCCTTCATCGCCTTGGCCCGGTTCTTCCGGTCGAGGCGATCGAGGTAGAGATGGCCCTCCAGGTGGTCGCACTCGTGCTGGATGCAGCGGGCCATGAGCTCCTCCCCCTCGACGACGACCTCCTTACCGTCCAGGTCCACGCCCTCGGCGCGGGCGTACCAGGCCCGCTCCGTGGGGAACCACAGGCCCGGTACCGACAGGCAGCCCTCATCACCGTCCTGATACTCGTCCTTGGAGACCTCGACGATCTTGGGGTTGAGGATGTAGCCGATCTCGCCGTCGATGTTCCAGGAGAAGGCACGCAGACTGATCCCGATCTGATTGGCGGCCAATCCGGCCCGGCCGTCCTCGTCGACCGTCTCGAGCAGGTCCTCAACCAGGGCCTTGACGGAGTCGTCGATGTCAGTGATCCAGTCGCACTCGGTGCGCAGGACCGGGTCGCCAATGATGCGGATGTCGCGGTATGCCATGGCGGCATCCTCCCATGACCGAAGCGACGAGGTCATGTCCGGCCCGTAGTGGAGCAAAGCACGTGCTACGCATAACTAGAACGTGTTCGCCGATGCAGTCTCCCCAGAGACAGCACTGGTCGGCTCCCTACCTACTGCCCGGCCATCCTCAGTACTGAGCATGCAGATTGTTGCCTGCATGAGCAGGCATGCATAACAAAACGGGGAGCCTCACACCTGGTGGCGGGAGGCCCCCCAGGGCCATGAGCTCAGTAGATGGGGCCGAGCTGAACCACCGGCGACTCCTCGGAGCCGGAAGCGGTGCATTCGGCGTTGAAGTCCGCTTTGTCTACGGAGACCCGCATCTTGATGTACCAGGAGTCTTCAGCAAGCTTGTACTCCTGGGCGTACACGTCCGCGATCCAGTGAGCCTTGACCTTGGCTGAAGGAAACTGCTTCTGAAGGGAAGACTCCCACTCGTTGCCACACACTTGGGCGGCTGACACCCCGTCCAGCCCCTGCGTGGTCTGGGGCTTGGTGGCCGCAGCGGACGCGGCAGCGTCAGCACTGTCGTGGTGAACGGTGAGCGTCACAGCCGCATTGGCGGCAATGCTCGCACCGGCTGACGGTGTCTGCCCAGTCACTGACCAGTTGGACCACTTGATGACCGTCTCCTCACCGGCCTCGTCCTTGAATGATGGGATGGGCGTGATTCCAGCCGCCTTTAACACCTCAGCAACCTTGTCACCAGTCATGCCGGCCAGATCTGGCATCGTGAGCGAGGCCGAAGTAGTGCTAGCCGCCTGAGCCGCCGTTGTCGCAGTACTCTGCGGGATCGGCTCGTTCATCGGATGGCTCGGCTCCAGGAAGAGCGCCGCCAAGACAGAAGAACAAGCAGCAAAGGCTCTTGAGTCGGCAGAACGACGAACAAAGGCGCTGGAAGATCTCGTTTTGCAAAGTAGAGATGCCGCACAGCGGGCAGAACGGGCGATGAACACCGCACAGAATCATGCAGAATCTGCGTCGCGGTCAGCTGAGGCAGTAGAAACCATCGCATCCACCCTCAAGCCACCACAACTCACTGTGGAGTGGCCATCTCATAACAACTTCGCACTGCGCAACACAACGGACACCCCATCACCGTGACCGCAGTGGCAGAGACTGAAAGCTATATTCGTCAACCATTAGTTCTTCCCGCAGAAATCGTCCCCAAGAGCTCCGTCCGAGGAACAGCAGTTGACGCCTGGGGTCGCAGATTCCCAAACGAGCTCAAGCTGATCGTCGAAGGAACCGCTTCTCCGGTTGTCGTACCAGCCACAGGACGACCGCAGACGTCTTAATCGTTGACGTTGCAACGCTCAACAACATCAGCAGTGACGTTCTCAGCAGAGCAGGTGAGGGGCACCGCATCCAGTCCGCCCCTACCTGTCCTGTAAGCCGTCACGTTGCCCGAAGCGCTGGGTTGACGCAGACCACTCCCAGAACGCCTCGGAGCCCCAGCCGGTGGGGCTGGGGCTCCGAGCGATGGGCTCCTGCGGCTGGACTCGAACCAGCAACCGTCCGATTAACAGTCGGATGCTCTGCCATTGAGCTACGCAGGAATGCGTGTGACGCGCAGTGAACTTTAGCAACATCCCGCGGCGACGTCGAATCCGGCGAATCATAGAAAACGCCGCCATTCCAAGGACATCCTACCGTGTGGGCAGGCCCACACCCTCTCGGACTCGGTTTTCCAGCTCCTGAAGCGCCTGGCGATCCTCCACCTCGATGATCTGTGAGATCAGCGGCCGGGTGACGGAGTACAGCTCACCGTCCCCGCCGCGGCGCACACTTGCCGTGGCAGTGGCGCCGCTGGGAAGCGTTGTCACTGCGCTGTGGACGATGGCGGCCTCCACCCGCTGGCGCAGGGCCTTGGCGAAGGGGGCCACGTCTGCGGAGGCGTAGGCATCGCCGTTGCGGACTCCTGCCGGAACCTTCAGAACGAGGTCCTTGCGATCCTGCTGCAACCACCGCAGGGTGAAGACACGCTCCTGCCCGTCCCAGCTCCCCTGCTCCACCTCGTCCCAGGCGTGGATCGTGGGCCTGCTGCGCCCGTTGAAGACCACGAGGGAGCCCGCCGTGGCCACCGCCCACGCCGAGCCATCCGCCTCCAGAGGAACGGCTCCCAGGGCGGGCTCGCGCAGCTGCTCACGCATCTCCAGCGGAAGTGCGGCGGTGGAGCGGGTGGATGAGCCTTGACGACGTCGCAGGATCGGCATGACCGTCAGGCTACCCGCACCTACTCACCTGCTGGGCCACCGGCCGGCCTCAGCTTCCCTGCCTGATCTGCATGCGGCGCTGCTCGAGGGCGGCGATCTGGGAGAACAACTCGCGGTAGCCCTCCTCCTGCGGCGACATCCGCCGGTGGCGTGAGCGCATCTCGACAAGCCGGCGGTTGATGCCCATGACGGCGAGGGAACCGAGCACACCCTTGGCATAGCGCTCCAGTCCGGAGGTGTCCACCTCGGTGCCGCGCCCCCGGATCGTGGGAAGTGGCAGGGGTGCCACGGCGAGCTCGGTGATGGCGGCCTCGACCAGGCCGATGGCGCCGTCACGAACCTGCTGGAGCCAACGCAGCGTGGCGCGGCGCTGCGCCTCCTGCTCCCCCATGCCTGCGGCCACCGCCTGCTGGACCAACCCCGGAACCTCCGCAGTGCCTCCGGCGGCGGCGACGGCCTCGTAAACGGCCCGGTGGGTGAGCTGGCCGAAGGAGTCGGCCCCCAGGTCGTCAGCACCGGCTTGGTGGGCCGCCACCGGGAACTGGATGATGACCGCCAGGGCCTCGCGCTCGAGCTGCTCGACGGGATCGGTCACCGGCGGCAGCCCCCGCACGGGGACGGCGGCATCGGGGCCGGCGGTCTCATCGGCGGGCCACTGGCCGCCCCGTGCCGCAGTGGGCTGCCCCCCTCGTCTCCCGGCGGCCTGCACCGCAGCATGGACCTCGGCATCGGGCAGACCCAGCCATCCGGCGAGCCGTCGGGTGTACTCGCGCTTGAGCGCCCGGTCCCGGATGCCGGCCACCACCGGTGCCGCCGAGCGCAGCCCCCGGACCCGCCCTTCGGAGGTGTCCAGGTCCAGGTGGGACAGGGAGGTGCGGATGACGAACTCGAACAGCGGCACCCGCCGGGACAGCAGGCGCGGGATGCCCGAATCTCCTTCCTTCATGCGCAGGTCGCAGGGGTCCAGGCCTCCGGGGTCAACGGCCACGAAGGTCTGGGTGGCGAAGCGCTGGTCCTCGGCGTAGGCGCGCAGCGCGGCCTTCTGTCCGGCTGCGTCTCCGTCAAAGGTGAAGATGACCTCACCGCCTCGGGCCTCACGCCCCTGACCGGTGACGACGCCCGCGGCGGGATCGTCGACATCCCCCAGGAGACGGCGCACCACCCGCACGTGGTCCGCACCGAAGGCGGTCCCGCACGTGGCCACGGCCGTCGTCACCCCGGACAGGTGGGCGGCCATGACGTCGGTGTAGCCCTCGACGACGACGATCCGGTGGGAGCGGGCGACCTCCCGCTTGGCCAGGTCCAGCCCGTAGAGGACCTGGCTCTTGTGGAAGACGGGGGTCTCCGGGGTGTTGAGGTACTTGGGGCCCTGGTCCTCCTCGGAGAGCTTGCGCGCCCCGAAGCCGACGGTGGCTCCGGTGACGTCCCGGATGGGCCAGATGAGGCGGCCTCGGAACCGGTCGTAGACGCGGCGCCCGTCCTGCCCGCCTCGGCTGCACAGGCCGGAGTCGACCAGCTCGGCCTCGGTGTAGCCGGCGCTGCGCAGGTATCGGGCGAGGTTGTCCCATCCTGCCGGCGCGTAGCCGACGCCGAAGTGCGCGGCGGCATGGCGGTCGAAGCCCCGGGACGTGAGGAAGTCCCGCCCCGGTTGGGCCTCCGGGGTGGCGAGCTGCTCGCGGAACCAGGCCTCGGCCAGACGGTTGGCGTCCATGAGGCGCTGACGGGTACCCGGCTCCACCCCGCGCCGCACCGCGCCGCCCTCCTCGTAGCGCAGCTGGACCCCGGTGCGGTCGGCGAGGTACTCGACCGCCTCGGCGAAACCGAGGTGGTTGATCTTCTCGATGAAGGTGATGACATCACCGCCCTCGCCGCAGCCGAAGCAGTGCCAGTAGCCGAGCTGGGGACGCACGTGGAAGGAGGGGGTGCGTTCGTCGTGGAAGGGGCACAGCCCCTTGAGCGAGCCGACTCCGGCGCTCTTGAGGGTCACGTGCTCACCGACGACGTCCTCAAGCCTGGCGCGCTCACGCACCGCCTCGATGTCCTCACGCCTGATCAGTCCCGCCACAGGGCCATCGTAGGCGAGGGCTCCGACATCCTGCGCCAGGGTTTGCTGAGCGCCGGCTAGACCTCGGAGAACATGCCGCACAGCCGGGCATGCCAGGCCCGCGCGGAGGTATCCGTCAAGGAGGCGATCTGGTCGACGACCACCCGCAGGCGCTCATCATCGTTCTCGGCCCGGTTCCAGACGTCGAACAGAATCGGGTCGATGCCCTTCCCACCGCCGGTCATGAGGGCATCGGCGAGGTCGAAGATGAGGGTGCGCTGACGCAGGTAGACCGGTTCATGCTCCCGGGGCTCCATGACGTAGCGCACGGCGATGCCCTTGAGGAGGAGGATCTCCGCAGTCGTCTCCTCGGGGATGACGAGCTCGGCCTCGTAGCGGGTCAGGGGCCCGTTGCCGTAGGTCTGACGTGTGGCGGTGGCGACCGCTGAGACGAAGCGCCCGATGATCTCACTGGTGAGGTTCTTCAGGTGTGCTGCGTCGGCCACTGAGCCGTTGTAGGAGCGGATCCAGTACGGCTGGCCGGACAGTCTCTCGAAAGCCGCCCCGAGAGCGTCGGCACTCAGGTCGGTTCCGTACCAGGCCCTCGTGGCCTCGAGCAGCTCATCGACCTCATGCGGGTCGGTCAGGCAGGCCGGGTCCATGCGTCCCAGGGCGATGGCGTCCTCGACATCATGGACGGAGTAGCCGACGTCGTCGGACAGGTCCATGATCTGCGCCTCGATGCAGCGTCGGCCCTCCGGAGCTCTCTGACGCATCCAGGTGAAGATCCCAGCGTCGTCGTCATAGGCGGAGTACTTGCGCAGGCTGCGTCCGCTCGGGCCGCCCGGTCCCCTGCCCTTGAGCCAGGGGTACTTCGCGACGGCGTCGAGGCTGGCCCGCGTGAGATTAACGCCGACCGGTCGCCCGGTCTCATCAAGGGTCTTGGGCTCCAGCCTGGTGAGGATCCGGAAGGTCTGGGCATTGCCCTCGAAGCCTCCGATCTGGCGGGCCACGACGTCGAGTGCCTTCTCGCCGTTATGCCCGTACGGAGGATGGCCCAGGTCGTGGGACAGACAGGCGGTATCGACGACATCGGGGTCGCATCCCAGCGCCTGCCCCAGGGCGCGCCCCACCTGGGCCACTTCCAGGGAGTGGGTGAGCCGAGTACGCACGAAATCGTCGGCCGCGGGCCCCAGAACCTGGGTCTTGGCCCCCAGGCGCCGCAACGCCGAGGAGTGCAGGACTCGGGCCCGGTCGCGTTCAAAAGGGGTGCGTTGGGGATTCTTCGCCTGCTCGTGAACAAAGCGCTCCACGTCCTGCACCTGGTACCCGGACAGGCCAAGGGCGTCGTGCCCGTCGATACGCACAGGCTCGGATCCAGATTTCTGCGCTGACATAGTCACAAGGTAGCGCAGAAGCGGGTTACCATGGTCGTCACCATTCCGACACCTCCAACACCGTCACTGGGGAGCGCCGGTACCCGATCCCTCCAACATGTGGTCACCACGCACCCTCCTCATATCGATGAATCACCTCTTGGGCGTCAAGCCCCTGGGCACGCGCCCGGCGGAAGGGAGACACTTGCCGTGACCACCACCACGACCCTCGTTCACCGGCCCTACGACGGTCCGGAAGAGTGGTGGCGCCACGCGCTGGTCTACGAGATCCCCTCGCCGGCCCTGGGAGCGGCCGACCTGGAACGCACCGCCCCCATCATTGAGCACGCCCTCTACCTGGGCATGGATGCGGTGCTCATCCGTCCGAGCCTGCTCGACGTCGACACCGAGATGGACTCGATCCGCCGGTTCATCGACAAGGCCGGTCAGCTGGGGCTGCGCACCATCGTGCGCATCTCCGGCGCGCTCGGTCCGATCACGGGCCCCTACGCCAAGCAGACCACCGGCTTCGTCACCGGCCTCGAAGGAACCGCCGACGACCTGCTACGCCGCTCGGAGGCCTACCTGCAGGCCGGTGCGGCCGGGATCGACCTGGGCACCATCGTGCCCCCTCAGATCGCCAACGAGATCCGGTTGGATCGGCTCAGCGCCTACTGCGCCATGCTGCACGGCCAGCTGGCCGAGTACGTCGATGAGGGCATCATCGGCGCCGACGTGACCGCCGACTACCCGGAGTCGCTCCGCCATCACCTCCAGGACGACTGGGTGCACCACCTGCGCGACGACTGTCTGACGCTGACACGGTGGAACGCCGAGTCGCTCACGTCCCACCTGACCCGGTCGCTCGATGAGCACGACCGATTCGGCGCTCCCCCCACCTGGCGCTTCCTGCCTCCCCACATTCTCTCCGAGCACCTGGATCCGGGTGACGGACAGCGCTGGTACTCCGTTGACCACGAGGAACGGCTGCGTCGGGGGCTGGCGCTGCAGGCCATGATGCTGGCTCTTCCCGGCTCGCTCTATCTGCGTCAGGGCGACGAGATCGCCCTGTCCGACTCCGACAAGCCGACAGCTCCCCTGGAGCTGGCCGACATGGTGGCTGAGCACACGCAGGTGCAGTCCTCCGAGTTCGGCTCTCCGGCCGCGACCGTGCGGCACGCGGCGCATGTGCGTCTCGAGTACAACCTGGCCTGCGCGCCCCTGGCCTTCGTCACCGGCCTGGAGTGGTGTCCGCCCCAGGCCCTCGCCTTCCTGGTGCGAGGAGTCCTGGTCGTGGTCAACACCTCCGACTCCCCTGTCACTCTGCCGGCTGAGGCCAAGGTTCTTCTGTCCTCCCAGCCCCTGCGTCAGGAGGAGGGGCGCCCACTCGTGCCTCCGACAACGACGACGTGGCTGGAGGCCACGACCGTCGCTTAGTCGTCTGTCCTCTGCGGAGGATCGAGCGGAGGCGGGTCTTCGCCCACGTCCCCTTCCGACGCGGTCGACCCGTGGGAATGGTTCGCGGGTGGAGCCAGATGCCGTGAGTCTGGTCGGGATGTCAGTTCATGATTCACGAAAACACCGCCTGATCTGCGATGATTGCAGATAGAGGGCCGGACGACGAACCACTGTCGGTTCACGTGAAGCGGCCCCGAGACCTTCACCGATCCTCATAGGATTCATTCATGCCACAGAGACTCACTCTCACTGACATCGCCGACCAGGCAGGTGTCTCCACCGCGACTGTCTCGCGTGTACTCAATGGAAAGTCCAACGTGGCGGACTCGACCCGTCGGCAGGTGCTCGCTGCGCTCGACATCCTGGGCTATGAGCGGCCCGAGTCGGTGCACCAGACCTCCCGCGGTCTCATGGGGCTGATCGTGCCCGAGCTGAGTAATCCGATCTTTCCTCTGTTCGCCCAGCAGATCGAGCAGCTCCTGGCCCCCTCCGGGCACACTCCCCTGCTGTGCACCCAGACCCCCGGTGGTATCAGCGAGGACGAGTACATCGAGATGCTCGTGGACCGCGGTGTCGCCGGCATCATCTTCGTCTCCGGGCGTCACGCGGACACCACTGGCGACGTCACCCGCTACCAGCGTCTGCGTGAGCGCGGCGTGCCACTGGTGACGGTCAACGGCAACGCACCGACCATCAAGGCCCCGGGCTTCGCTACCGATGACCGCAGGGCGACCCGGATGGCGGTGGATCACCTCATCGCCTTGGGTCACCAGCGCATCGGGCTGGCCATGGGACCGATGCGCATGGTGCCGGCTCAGCGCAAGCGCTCCGGCTATGAGGACGCCATGAGCGAGGGCCTGCCCGAGGAGCCGCTGCGGATCGTGGAGACGCTCTACACATACGAGGGCGGTGTCAGCGCGGCACTTCACCTGCTGGAGCAGGGCTGCACCGGCATCGTCTGCTCCTCGGACGTCATGGCCCTGGGAGTGGTCCACGGAGTGCGTCAGACAGGCAGGTCAGTGCCTCACGACGTCTCCGTCATCGGCTACGACGACTCGCCACTCATCCCCATGACCGACCCACCGTTGACCACGGTGCGCCAGCCCGTGAATGCCATCTGCCGTGCGGCCGTCTCCACACTGCTCGCACAGCTCAATGGAGAGCGGCCGGCCGACACCGAGATGCTCTTCGCCCCCGATCTCATCGTGCGTGACTCGACCGCCGCAGCACCCATCGACTGAGCTGCCCGCGGCGGTGTCCTCGCACGTACCCTCCGTTCAGCGCGACCACGTCCGAGCCAGCCGGGAGCCCATGTCTGCCAGCTGTGACTCCAGCCATTGAGAGTCGGCGGCATCCCAGGGCTCGACGGCGTGGGGTTTCTGCAGCCCGTAGGCGTTGGTGACGCCGGCAGCGGCCAGCTCACCGCGAGTCACGGCGCAGCGCCCGGACACCAGGATGCACGGCAGCGCCTGAGAGGCGGCCTGCTGTCCGACGACACCCACGACGCCGTCGGCCAGGACATCGTAGAGCTCTCCCGACGCGGCGACCACCAGATCCTGACCGCGGACGGCATCACCCAGACCGATGATCTCCGCCATGACACGCGCCCCGGGCCGCGCCCATGCTCCCAGGGCCCGCAGCACCAGGGCGCTGCCCCCGGCCGCCCCGGTTCCCCAGGTCGACACACTCAGGCGAACGCTCCCGGCGGAGCCCGCCGCATGCTTAGAGGCGGACAGCCCGACATCGTCGAGTGCACTGACAACAGGCAGGGACCTGCGTGCTCCGGAGGCACCGGGATCGAACTCCTGGGCCTCGCTGACGCCTTCCATCGCCCAGGCGCAGGCGCGACGGTCCAGCTCCTGGGCCCGCTCAGGGCTGATGGAGGTGACACTCGCAAGCGCCGCCCCGGCACCGTTCATGCCTCCCAGGGCGATGTCGTCGGCCAGAACGAGTCCGAGGCTTCGGTGCGACAACAGATCCTTGGCCGCGCTGACGCCGCCGAGCGCATCCATTGCTCCGAGGCCCCCATCATGAACGGCGGAGCGCGACATCCCGACCAGGAGCGTGTCAGAGGGGCCGGTACGGCTCAGGGCCGCGCCGATGACTCGTCCCAGGCCGTAGGTGCTTCCCTCCAGCGCCTCCTGGGCCGCTTCATCGTGATCAGCCGGCAGTGCCAGGAGCCGTCCGGCATCCAGGAACCAGGTGCGTGCCTCAGTGCGGTGCCGGTTCCCAGATCGTGACGGGCTGGGAACCAGACGTACCAGGTCGACCTCCCTGATCTGTCCGAGCGGCCCCTGCCCCTGAATGACCTCCCGGGAGGCGACCCGCTCAGGGGCGATCACCTGGGCCGAGCCCGCTCCGCCGTCCGCCATGGGCATCAGGGTCAGGGAGTCATGGGGACGCACCGACCGCCAGCCGCGTGCCAGGCAGGAGGCGACGAGCCCCGGGGCAAGACCGTGTTCCGAGCCCGCCAGAGGCACTCCAGCAGGCTCGGGCCACATCCCACCTGGCGCAAGGAGGACCTTCACTGGCTCATTCCCCGGTAGTGGTCTCGGTGAGCACTGGCCATCATGAGCCCATGGCGTCACCGAGACGGGCCAGGAGGAGAGCCTCTGCGACCACGATGCGCTCGAGCTCGCCCAAGTGCATGGACTCGTTCTCGCTGTGAGCCCGGGTGTCGGGGTCCTCGATCCCGGTGACGAGCACCTGGGCGTCGGGGAAGGTCTCCTTGAGGGTGGCGATGAAGGGGATGGAGCCGCCCTGTCCGATGTTGACGGCCTCGGTGTCCCAGGCGGTGGACAGGGCCCAGTGGGCGGCCTCGGAGGCCGGGGTGACCTCGGAGCCGTCGAAGGCGGGCCCGGCTTCACGACCGGTGACGGTCAGACGGCCCCCAAAGGGCACGTGCTCCTCCAGGTGGGCGACCAGGGCCTCCTGGGCCGCGGCCGGGTCCTGCCCAGGAGCGATGCGCAACGAGAGACGGGCCGTGCACGAGGGGGTCAGCACGTTGCCGGCCAGGTCCAAGGGCGTGACGTCCATGCCGATGAGCGTCAGCGAGGGCTTGGTCCACAGCCGGGCGGTGAGGTCGCCGGTGCCGGAGAGCTCGACGCCGTCAAGGACTCCCGCGTCAGCACGGAAGTCGGCCTCCGGGTAGTCGGGGAAGTCAGCGTCGGCCTGGGACTGGCTGACCAGCCCGGCCACGGCGACGTCACCGGCGCCGTCGTGGCAGGAGGCGACCAGACGGCACATGGCGGTGGCCGCGTCCAGCACGGGGCCGCCGTACATACCGGAGTGAAGCGCGTGGTCGAGCATGTCGAGGCGGACGTCGACCTGGACGACGCCGCGCAGCGAGGTGGTCAGGGACGGGATGTCGACCTTCCAGTTGGAGGAGTCGGCCACGACGATGACATCGGAGGCCAGCCGGTCGCGGTGAGTGGTCAGGAAGTTCTCGAAGGAGGGGCTGCCGACCTCCTCCTCCCCCTCGATGAAGACCGTCACGGAGCAGGGCAGCTCGCCCTCGGCCAAGGACGCCAGGATGCGCAGGGCGTGGGCGTGAGTGATGACGCCGGCCTTGTCGTCAGCGGTTCCGCGTCCGAACAGCCGCTCACCGCGCCGCTCGGCGGTGAAGGGGTCGGCCTGGTCCCAGCCGGTCGGGTCGCCAACCGGCTGGACGTCGTGGTGGGAGTAGAGCAGGACGTGCGGGCTGCCCTGGGGGCCCTCCTTGTGGGCCAGGACGGCGGGCCTGCCGGGGGTACCGTCAGGGGCGGGAACCGAGAGGATCTCGGCGTCCAGGCCGCTGTCACGCAGGAGCGCAGCCACGGCCTCGGCGGAGCGCTGGACCTGGGACTGATCATGGCTGGAGGCGGAGACCGAGGGGATCGCGACCAGGTCCGTCAGGTCGGAGACAATGGTGGGCATGGAGGTGTGCACGGCAGTGCGCACGGCATCAACGGTGATCATGGTTTTCAGGGTATCGCGCCGCTGCCGTTAGTCTGTGCACCGTGAGCCTGTTCAAGAAGCGCAGCCAGCCCCCTGAGCCGGAGCCCGTGGCCGAGCCCTCCCCGAAGCCCGTCGGTAAGGGGCGCCCCACGCCCCGGCGCAAGGACCAGCAGGCCAAGAACCTGCACCCTGTGGTCCCCAAGGACCGTCAGGCCGCCAAGCGAGAGGCACGAGCGGCCCGCGATGCCGCCTGGAAGCGCCAGAACGAAGCCATGGTCACCGGAGACGAGAAGTACCTTCCGTCCCGGGAGAAGGGGCCGGTCAAGCGCTACATCCGTGACTACGTCGACGCGCGCTTCAGCCTGGGCGAGTTCTTCATGCCCCTCATCTTCGTGCTACTCATCGTCTCCTTCGGGTTCAGCCGGATCCTGCCCCACTACCCGCTTGTCAGCTTCTACACGGTGCTGGCGATGAACGGCTACCTGCTGCTGGCGATCGCCGACGCCGTCTGGTGCTGGGCGCGCCTGCGCCGCCGCCTCACTGAGAAGTTCGGCCAGGAGCGGGTCAAGGACGAGGGGACGATCTTCTTCTACGTCATGTCGCGCTGCTTCATGCTGCGGCGCTGGCGCCGTCCCGCCACCCTGGTCAAGCGGGGCCAGTACCCCTCCTGATCCTTTCCAGCCCGCTACGGCGCGGCCCCTGTCGCTTTGGGGGTCAGCCAGTCACGCGCGCAGCGGCTCCAGTGGCCAGGGCCCGGTTGATCCGACCCGGCCAGGCGGGACCGTTGTAGATGAAGGCCGTGTAGGCCTGAAGCAGGTCCGCTCCCGCGTCGAGCATGAGTTCGGCGTCCATGATGGAGGAGATCCCGCCAACACCGATGATCGTGGGCTCCTGCCCCAGCCCGCGGCGCAGGCGGCGCACAACCTCCAGGGAGCGGGGCAGAAGAGGCGCACCGGACAGACCGCCCTCCCCCAGGTCGTGATCGATGGTCGTGTTGGTGGCCACCACCCCGTCGAGCTCCATGTCCAGGACCATCTGCGCAACGGCGTCGATGTCCTCGTCAGCCAGGTCCGGAGCGATCTTGACCAGGAGCGGGACGTGCCGCCTCGCGGCGTGGTCGGCGGCCTCGCGCACCGCCTCGAGGATCGGGCGCAACGTCTCAACGCTCTGCAGGCTGCGCAGCCCGGGGGTGTTGGGGCTGGAGACATTGACAACGAGGTAGTCGACCCAGCGGGCCACTGCCGCGGCCGAGTAGCGATAGTCCTCCACCGCCTCGTCAAGCGGGGTCACCTTGGTCTTGCCGATATTCGCGCCGACGACGATGGAGCGGCCTCGCGGGGTACGGCGCAGGGCCCGTAGGCGCTTGGCGGCCTCATCCGCCCCGGAGTTGTTGAAGCCCATGCGGTTGCGGACCGCGCGCATCTGCGGGTAGCGCCACATGCGGGGCTTGTCGTTGCCGTCCTGGGGGTGTGCGGTGAACGTGCCGACCTCGATGAAACCGAAACCGAGCATGTCCAGGCCCTCAACGGCCTGCCCCTCCTTGTCCATCCCGGCGGCGAGTCCCAGGATGCCGGGCACGGGCCGGGCGAAGGGGCCGCCCTGGTTGGCCGAGGGCACGGGGAAGGCCGGTCTGCGCCCCCACATCTGGCGCACCACGTCTCTCACGAGGGGAACCTTGCCGGTGACCTCGATCGCGTCCAGGCACACGTCGTGAATCAGCTCGGGGTCGATACGGGTCAGGACGGTCTTGTACAGCAGGTCGTAGAGCACGGCCTCAGGCTACCCCGACCTGGTCTTACAGGGACCGCGCAGGATCCCACCTTTATTCTCCTCGGTGTTCCCACTTCGCGCCTGTGGCGGTGTCACGGTAGCGTGGGCTTCGTCCGAGCCTCATCGCAGGCGTGTTCTCAGAGGTGGCCAGTGTCCTTCAACCGCGATATCCAGCTCGACCCCAACCGGGTCCAGACCCGTTCCGGCGGAGGCCGGGGCGCCATGATCGGTGGCGGCTCGATCCTGACCGTCATCGCCGTCGTCCTCCTCTCCCAGCTCACAGGGGTGGACCTGACCTCCATGCTGGGCGCGCAGCAGCAGACCGGGACGACGACGTCGACAGCCTCATCGATCGACACCTCCGTGTGCACCAGCGGGGACAGCGCCAACAAGTACACCCAGTGCCGCATGGTGGCCACCGCCGAGTCCCTCGACGCGGTGTGGACCGAGCAACTGCCCTCCCAGGCGGGGCTCAAGTACGCCAAGCCCGAGTTCGTCCTGTGGGACGGCACCCAGATCTCCTCGGCCTGCGGTAACGCCTCCTCGGCGGTGGGGCCCTTCTACTGCTCAGGGGACCAGACGGTCTATCTGGACATGAGCTTCTTCTCCGAGATGGAGAAGTCCCTGGGGGCCACTGACACGCCCCTGGCGGAGGAGTACATCGTGGCTCATGAGTTCGGCCACCACATCCAGCACCTGACCGGGCAGATGGCCAAGGCCGACCGCTCGGGCAGCGGCGCGACCTCCGACTCGGTGCGACTGGAGCTCCAGGCCGACTGCTACGCGGGGATCTGGGTCAACCATGCCTCCTCCACCCCCGACCCGGACACCGGCAAGCCCTTCCTCAACCGCCCCAGCAGTGAGGAGATCAAAGGCGCGCTGGGTGCGGCCGAGGCCGTGGGCGACGACCACATCCAGGAGCGGGCCAAGGGGCACGTCGACTCCGACACGTGGACCCACGGTTCCTCCGAGCAGCGCGTGCGCTGGTTCACCACCGGGATGAACTCCGGCTCGGTACAGGCCTGCAACACCTTCGCCGTCGACGCCTCCCAGCTCTGAGACGAACGCGGCGACGTCATTCGTCGCCCTGACTCATCTCCCCCACCCCACCGATCTCCTCGGTCTGACGGGGTCCGCCGCTTTCTGAGCGACGGACCCCGTTTGCGTGCGACGTGGCGTCACACCCGACAGTGGGTTCATGACACCCGTATCACCAACAACATCTCCGGTACCGGCCTTCAGGAGGACACCATGACCAGGGCATTCATCGTTGTTGAGTCCTACTTCGGCAATACCCATGCCATCGCCGAAGCCGTCTCCACCGGGCTGATCGAGGGCGGCGTCGACGCTCAGGTCATCGACGTCTCCCAGGCTCCGAGTGCCCTGCCCGCAGACCTGGATCTGCTCGTGCTGGGAGCCCCCACCCACAACCGGGGGCTGCCGACTGCGACCTCACGGGCCAAGGCCTGTGCGCAGGCGGGATCAGGCAAGGCGTCCCACGGGATCGGTGGGTGGCTGGAGACCACGGTGATCCCGGCATCCACCAGCGCTGCCGCCTTCGACACGGTCATCTCCAAGGGCTGGCTCAGCGGTTCAGCGGCCAAGGCGATCGCCAAGGCTCTGCAGCGTCATCAGGGCAGGAGGACGGCCTCGGTCAGGAGCTTCGTGGTCACGGCGAACAAGGGTCCGCTGGCTGACGGAGAGAAGACCGACGCCCACAGCTGGGGACGCGAGCTCGCGGCTTCGGCGAACACCAGATAACGACAAGACGTCTTGGCGACAACTGCGCATCTCATCATCGGAAGGAAAACAACAACATGACAGCAACGAACCATGACAAGTCGTCCCGGCCGCAGCTGAGCGGACGAAACATCGCCGGAGCATGCCTGGCCGTCTGCGGTCTCCTCATCATCATCTGGGGAGGGACGCTCGAGTCGGTCAGCGTCACTGACCCCGGCTTCATGAGCTTCGCCGTCAGCGGCCTGGTGATCGTCGCAGCAGGGGCATGCCTGGCGACAGCCCTTCCTCGCGCTGCTCGTGTCGCACTCATCTGGCTGGCTACGCTGACATCGATGCTCTATCTGCTCATCCTCGGCATGGCGGTCATCGTGTCCCTGATGAGCTGTGTGGTGATCGCAGGGGTTGCGGCCTGGCTGACCATCAGAATCCTGAGAGGAGGTAAGGCGGCCGACTCGGTGCGGTAAGAGCGCAGCGGCGAAGTCGCCTCCGGAGTTCTTCAGACCGAGCCGATTTCGCCGCCTCTCCCTGAGCGGTTCAGTAGTAGCGCCACTGCCGCATGTCTCGGTTGTAGACCTCGACGATCCGCGGATGCAGGAGGGTGGAGGGCTCCATGGTCTCGGTACGGGCCGGTTTGGTTCGCATGATGAACTCCAGGGTCTCCCGGTCCTGGTAGATCAGTCCCTCGGGAAGTGACTGGCTGATGAGGTTCTGCGGCGTCCTGGTGGACAACACGAAGCCCCATTCCCCGAAGGAGGGGACATTGGTCGAGAAGGGCAGAATCTTCCGATCCGGTTGGGCGGCGGCAACGGTGCTGGCCACTGTGGAGAAGGCATGGGGCGAGAAGAACGTGGAGGTGGCCTGGGTGACCATGACACCCTCGGGTGCCAGCCGCGCTTCGACGTTCCGATAGAACTCGGTGGAGTAGAGCTTGGCGAGCTTCTCGTTGGAGGGGTCGACCAAGTCGACGAGAACGACGTCGTAGGTCGCCTTGGAGTCTCGGACGTAGGTGAAGGCGTCGTCGTTGACGACCTTCACTCTGGGGTCGGACAGGGATGCCTTGTTGAGGTCCTTGAGTAGGCGGTTGCTTCGCGCCAGCTCGGTGACGTCGGGGTCGATATCCACGATGGTGACATCCTTGACGCTGGGGTAGCGCAGGATCTCCCGGGCCAGCAGACCGTCACCCCCACCGAGCACGAGGATGTGAGCGGGGTCCTTCACCGAGGTCATGGCACTGGCGGACAGGGTCTCGTGGTACCTGGCCTCGTCCAGGCTGGAGAACTGGAGCTGGCCGTTGAGGTACATGCGCAGGTCGTCCTGGTACTCGGTGAGGACGACCTTCTGGTAGGCGGTCTGCTGGTAGTAGACGACCGGATCGTTGTAGGTCAGTGCCTCCACACTGCGCTCAATGCGGTTGGCGGCCATGAACATGCCGACCAGCGCCACGACGGCGGCGGTGGCCGCCCACAGGATCTTGCGAGGTGTGCGCACCTGGAGCAGGACGAGCACCGCGACCAGAACGTTGAGCGCCCCGACCAGGTAGGCCCCACGCATAAGGCCGAGCTGTGGGAGGAGTACCAGGGGGAAGACCAGGGAGGCCACCAGTGAGCCGAAGTAGTCGATGGCCATGACCTTGCCGAGCAGCTCACTGGTCGAGCGACGCCCGAAGGCGGCGAAGGTCCGCACCAGTAGCGGAATCTCCAGGCCGATGAGGACGCCGATGGTCAGACTGATGCCGCCGAAGACGACCCAGTGCAGGCGGGTGCGTCCGAAGGCCAGGTACAGCAGGAGGACGGAGTTTCCGCCGATGAGCCCCAGGAGCACCTCGCTGACACCGAAGACGACTGCCGGTGCGGCGCGGAAGCGGTTGACCAGCAGCGAGCCGATTCCCATGCCGAACAGGGTGATGCCGGTGGCGAGACTGAAGCTGAGGACGGAGTCGCCCAGGAGGTAGGAGGCGGCCGTGCCCAGGATGAGCTCGTAGATGAGGCCGCCGATCGCGGCGAGTAGGGCCGCGGTGAACAGGGCGACGTTCTCGCGTCGCCCGATTCGGCCGTGGGTCATGGCTCGCCGCTCAGCTCAGGATGGTAGCCGCGATGATGATGGCGATGGCCACCGCCGTACCGGCGAAGGCGAGCCCCAGGCCGATGTTCTGGTCCTCGATGAGCTCGCGCCTGAGGTCGAGGCGGAAGATGCGGTTGACCAGCAGCGCGAACACCATGAGCAGGACGACTCCGAGCACCGCGTAGACGACGGTGCTGAGCAGTGACTGCCAGTTGAGGTCGACCGATGAGTGGTGAGCGATGGTCATGAGCGACATGTCTTCTCCTTCATGTGTGACCGTCGACAGGGTTGAGTGATTGAGCTCCACGCTATTTTCCGACGCCGCCTCCCCCACCGCCGTAGACCGAGCGGTTGCGGAAGACGGAGCCGTATTCCGCAGGATTTAAATCGTCATCATCAGCCCCCGCAAGGATCGCCATCAGAATGAGAAACGGAATGATCCAGAATAGAGGTGATTTCCAACCACCCCGAAGTCCAGAGCCTACCGAGGACATCCACCGGCCGAGCCTTCGTGCGACGCCTGGAGCCCACCACGGTCGACTCATGTGCCGACCGAAGATCTTGGACTGTTGCTCAGGCGCGAGGGTCGTGATGCGATAAGCCTCGTGCTCCCGACGGCGATGCTCATCGATCACGATGCTGGAGAGAGGCTTCCTCGCCCCTTTGACCCGGAGTTCAACGCATGTCGTTGCTATCACTGGCCCTGCCAGATGTGGGATGGCTCCTGTCTCATGGTCAATATTGGCTCGGTATACGTCCTCGACCTCAACGGAATACGGTCGCCCGTTGACCTTCAGCTGTAGGGTCTGCCCCACCTCGAGCGCGAGCGGATCGATCATCGGCTGAATAGGAACCGGCTCGTGAAGAACAACCATACTGGTGTCTCGATTGATCTCGAGCCAGAGCTCTTCGCTGTTGTCGTCGACCAGGAGCCACTGCTCCCACCGAGTGAGGCGCCGGCTTCGCTGATCCCGCCGTTTCAGGACAACTCGCCCCATGACGGTGTAGGAATGACTCTTCTTCCTCAAGGACCCCCGAAGCGTCTCGCCGACTCTCAGATCACCTCTGATGCTCACAGTGTGATCCCCGAGCTGACCACCTGCTGGGCCTGAAGCCGCTGACGCACTGTCTCCCCCACGGCCTCGATCTGCGCAGGGGTCAGTGTGCGGCAGCTGGTGAGCGTCACGTAGCCGTCGCCGGACTCAGGCCAGGTGTGGGCGGCGATATGCGACTCGGACAGAATGATGACGGCGCTCAGGCCCTGAGGCTCAAACCGGTGGTGAGCGCTGGAGACAGCTGTCAGTCCCGCTGTCTGGGCGGCGGTCAGGAGAATCGACTCCATGGTAGACAGATCGTTGAGCGCGTTCGGCTCAGCCCCACTGATCTTATAGCTGACAGAACACAGGCTCACCGCACTCACGCGAGCACGGTAGCAACCTGGCAGATGCCCGACAAACGGGGCGAGATCCCCATCCTCACTCCCCTTCCGTCGAAAGCACATGGCGGGCACGCGGTCGTCGATGGGGGGGGCGGGATTACTTGCCGACTCCACCTCCGCCGCCCCCGTAGACCGGGCGGTGACGATAGCTCTGTGAAGAGCCCGAGTGCGAGGTGCTGGTGGGATCCGCATCACCACTGGAGCGACTGGGGTTGGAGCACGCGGAGAACAGTCCTCCGACGAGCACGACGCTGATGAAGGCGGCGACGATGACGCATCCGATGTTCCGGCCCGCCTTGCGGGCGACGGGTCTACTGTTGCAGAGGACGCGCCCGAAGAGCTGCTTCTGCTGAGCAGTGGACAAGGTGGTCTTGCGGTAGGCCAGGAGGTCACGGAAACGGTGACTGTCGATGGTCAGCCTGCTGGTCACACCGGCCGGGTCCGTCAACCGCACCTCGACGTAGGTCATGGTCTCACCGATGTTCAACGGGCACACCGGGGAGCCGATGACGTTCTCAAGCGTGCCGGTGGTCACCTCCTCAACGAGGCCCCAGTGCGGAGCACCGTTGATCGTCAGTTGCACCTTCTGGCCGACGGTCAGGGCCCACGGCTCGATCGTCTCCTCGAGACGGACGGGTTCGTAGAAGAGGACCTCGCCGGGATCGTGGTCGAGCTCGACCCAGGTGTCAGCGTTGCTGGCCCCGATGAGCTGCCACTCCTCCCAGTAGTAGAAGCATTGGTCCTGGGAGTCCCACTCCTTGAAGAGCAGGCAGCCTCTGACCGACAGGGCGCCCGCACTTCCCTGGAGCAGGTCGCCGACCTGCAGGTTGGCTCGCGTGCCGTTCACCAGGATCCTCCCGTCTGCGGAGGAGCCGACGGGGCGACACTGCCGCCGTCGATACCTGATCCGCCTGTCATCACGCGGGCACAGTAGCAACGCGGGTATGCCCCGGCAAACGGTTCGCACTCCCCATGGCCCGCACCCACCAAGCGGATGCGAGTGGTCCTGAATCCGGCCTGCCTCATGGGCACCGGTGGAAGAACTCAGGGGCCAGGTGCCGTGTGAGACTATCCCTATGCGCGTTGCAGAGATCGCCGAGCTGACCGGGACAACCGTGCGCACGGTGCGCTACTACCACTCGCTGGGACTGCTTCCGATTCCCGGTGAGCGTGGCGGCTGGCGCGACTACGACCTGAGCCACGTGGCCCGACTCTCTCGGATCCGTTGGCTGGTGCAGGCCGGCGTGTCCCTGGAGACCATCACACGCGTCCTCGACGAGCCTGAGGCGACCGGTGTCGAGCGGATCGACGATGCACCCGCGGCTGAAGCGCACTCGGCGGACGGGAGCGTTGTCGAGGACCTGGCCGGGGCCCTGGCCGCCGTGGAGGATCACCTGGCCGAGGTGACCAGACAGAGAGACATGCTTGCCGGCCTGCTGGAGCGGGCCAGAACCGGTTCAACTGTCTCACCGATGTCCCCGCGCATGGCGGCCTTCTTCGACCGGCTGGAGCAGGCCGCACCCGATGAGGCCACGCGCTGCGCCGTGCGCAAGGAGCGGGACCTGACCGACCTGGCCTGCTACCGCGGTCAGATGCCGCCGGAGGCGGAGTTCCTGTTCGTCGACCCGGATCCTCACTACGACGCCGAGTCACTGGCTCTCTATTCCCAGGATCCGGCCGAGCTGTCAGACACGCAGATCGAGCGGCGTGCCCAGCTCATCATCTCCCGGATGGAGGCCCGGCTGCCGCCTGAGCGCCTTGCGGCCCTGGCCGGCAGCGTCGACACCGAGTCGGTGCGGGGGCTCTTCGACCTCATCGCCGCAACCGGTTACCCCGATGCACGACACACCCAGGCCTTGGAACGGGAGTTCCTCACCGCGATCGCCCGATGGCACTCGAGCGAGTAAGCGACACTCAAACTTGCCCGGTTGACGCACCACCGACATCGATCTCTGATGCCCTCTTCGCTCACTGCATGTACCGATCCCAGTAGCCGGCCTCCGATTCAATCTGCTCGACGACATCGATCCACAGGCCACTGGGGTCGGCGAACCCGAACCGGCGCTGGCCGAAGGGCTCGTCGGTGAGTGGGTACGTCACCGCGAGTCCTCTGCCCGTCAGCTCGGCATGAGCCGCTGCTGCGTCGTCGACCTCCAGCTCGAAGCAGGCGCCGGTTCCGGCGAAGGCATCGGGCCCTGGAGGAGCAGAGGGGTGGTCCGGCGTCATGAAGGCGATCGATGATCCGCTGCCCTCATCCGTCATCAAGGTGAACCAGGAACTGTCGAAAACAGGACGGAAGCCGAGGAATCGCTGCCAGAAGTCTCGCGCCTCGCCCTTCCGGTCAGTGACGATGATCGGGTAGTTGTCTCGGATCCGCATAGTCGCCTCCCAGGTGCCATCGAAGGATTCGCATACCATTGGTATGCGAAACTAGTTCACATACTTTCGGTATGTCAATTGTCGAGGTGCTTCATGGCAGGAACGAGAACAGCCCAGCGCAGGGCGACGCAGGCGGCACTCATCACCGTGGCTCGGCAGCGCTTCGCCTCCGAGGGTTACAGCGCGGTGAGGCTAAGCGACGTCGTCGATGCGCTCGGAATGACCAAGGGAGCGCTCTACCATCAGTTCGCCGGCAAGAAGGATCTCTTCCTCGCAGTCCTTCGGCAGGTGCAGCAGGAGGTCGCTGACCGGGTTCAGGACGCCGCTCGGCCATGCGCGGATCCCTGGAAGGAACTCGTCGCGGGATGCGAGGCGTTTCTTGCCTCCTACAGTGACCCCGAGATCCGGCAGATCATGCTCATTGACGCGCCGACGGTGCTGGGTTGGCGCGAGTGGAAGGAGATGGATGAAGCATGCTCCGAAAGGCTCCTCACGGAGGCTCTGGTCGGTCTCATGAAGGACGGCACCCTCGTCTCCCAGCCGGTGGAGCCCGTGGTTCGTTTGCTGTCCGGAGCGATGAACGAGGCCGCGTTATGGCTTGCTGAGACCGACTCGCCAACGGCGCTGAAAGACACCATGGATGCATTGCAGTGCATGCTCGGTTCACTGCGAGCCGATGGGGTCACACCGGAAGCAGAGACGAGTAGCGTCGAAGGCATGATCCAGCATCTTCCCTCTTCAGACAGCGTGGTCCTCAAAGGCATCCGCGAGGAGCCCAGTACCGATGACGGAACACGGGTCCTGGTGGACCGTCTCTGGCCCCGCGGCATTTCCAAGGAGCGCGCGGCACTGGACGAGTGGGCCAAGGACGCCACCCCCACCACCGAGCTGCGGCGGGCCTTCCACAGCGGGGACCTGCCCTGGCCCCAGTTCGTCGAGGCCTACCGGGCCGAGCTCACCGACAGGCCCGAGGCGGTTGCCGCCGTCGAGCACCTGCGCGATGAGGCCCTCGCGGGACGCGTCACGCTCCTGTTCGCCGGCCACGACCATCTCCACTGCCACGCGCGCGTCCTGCGCGAGGCGATTCTCGGTGTCGAGGAGGACCTGACCTGACGGCGGCCTCGACGGAGACTCAGACGTTGAAGCCCAGGGCTCGCAGCTGCTCGCGGCCCTCAGGGGTGATCTTGTCCGGTCCCCACGGCGGCAGCCACACCCATTGGATGCGGACCTTGTCGGCGATGAGGGACAGGGCCTGCTGGGCCTGCTCCTCGATGACGTCGGTGAGCGGGCATGCGGCGGTGGTCAGGGTCATGTCGAGCACGACGGTTCCGTCGGGCTCGATCGACACCCCGTAGAGCAGCCCGAGGTCGACGACGTTGATACCGAGCTCAGGGTCGATGACGTCGCGCAGGGCCTCCTCAACGGCGGCGACGTCGACGCCCTCGGTGCTGGCGACCGGGGCCGGCGGCTGCTGGGCGGCCATGGGGTTGTCGGCGGCTGCCGGCATCCCGCTGGGGTTCTCGCTCATGGCTTCTTCCTTCTTCCTCGCAGGTCGGACGGTGGTGATGAGGACGGTCGGGCTACTCGGGGTCGTTCGGCTCAACGTCGGGCAGGGCGACGCCGGACTTGGCCAGGGCGTCCTTGAGGGCCATCCACCCCAGCAGGGCGCACTTGACGCGGTTGGGGTACTTCGAGACGCCCTCAAAGGCGGCCCCGTCCTCCAGGTCATCCAGGACGGCGTCGTCGACGCCCTTGCCGCGCGAGTGCATGAGAGCATCGAAGTCCGCCTCGAGGCGGGCCACGGTGGCCAGGTCGGCGCCGTTGACGAGGTCGTGCATGACGGAGATAGATGCCTGGGAGATGGAGCACCCGTCCCCCTCCCAGCCGATGGCCTCGATCTTTCCGTCTTTGATACGCACGCCCAGGGTCACGTCGTCACCGCAGGTGGGGTTCACCTGGTGGCTGGTGGCGTCCGGGGCGTCGAGGGCGCCGGAGCCGTGGCGCTCACGGGAGTGGTCGAGGATGACTTGCTGGTAGAGCTGGTCAAGTTCGTTCATGCTCACCTCTGGAAGTAGCGCCGGACGTCGGCGATGGCGGACAGGAAGCGGTCCACCTCCTCGGGCGTGGAGCAGGCCCCGAAGGACAGGCGCGAGGAGGCGTGGATGCCGAAGTGCTGGTGGATCGGCTGGGCGCAGTGATGGCCGGTGCGCACGGCGACGCCGGCGGCGTCAAGGACCTGGCCGACGTCGTGAGGGTGGACTCCCTCGATGGAGAAGGCGACCACACCCAGACGGTCGGTGGTGTCGGTCGGGCCGACCAGGCGCAGCCCGGGGACCTGGGTGAGGCCCTCAAGCACCTGCCGGGTGAGGACCTGCTCGGTGGCGTGGAGCCGGTCCAGGCCGATCCCTGCCAGGTACTCCACGGCGGTACGCCATCCCGCGGCCTGCGCCAGCGGCTGGCTGCCGGCCTCGAAACGGGGCGGGCCGCTCATGAAGGTCGACGACTCCATGGTGACGACCTCGATCATGGAGCCACCGGTGAGCACCGGCGGCATCGCCTCCAGGAGCTCCTCGGTGGCCACGAGCGCGCCGATGCCGGTGGGGCCGAGCATCTTGTGGCTGGAGAGCACCATGGCGTCCACACCGGCGGTCTTCAGTGCGCCGAAGTCCAGCGGGAGGTGGGCGGCGGACTGGCAGGTGTCCAGAATGACGAGCGCGCCGACCTGCTGGGCGCGGGGCACGATGAGGTTGAGGGGACTGATCGCACCGGTGACGTTGGAGGCGTGGGTCAGGGCCAGGACGCGGGTGCGCTCGGTGATGACATCCAGTGTGGCGGCATCGATGCGCCCGTCCTCAGTCAGGTCCAGCCAGCGCAGGGTGGCGCCGGTGCGGGCGCACAGCTCCTGCCAGGGCACGAGGTTGGCGTGGTGCTCAGCCCGGGTAACGACGATCTCGTCACCTTCCCCGATGATGAGCCGCCGAGCCGGGTCATCGTCCGCAGCGGATCCGCCACCACGGGCGGCCGACCGCCCCAGGCTGGCGTGCCCGATGGCCAGGGCCACGAGGTTGATGGCCTCGGTGGCGTTCTTGGTGAAGACGAGCTCACTGCCACGCGCACCGACGAAGGCCGCGACGGCGTCGCGGGCGTCCTCGAAGGTGGCGGTGGCCTCGTCGGCGAGCTGGTAGGTCGAGCGCCCCGCCGCACCGTTGGACATGCGGTAGAAGTCGGCCTCGGTGGTGATGACGCCGGCGGGCTTCTGGCTCGTGGCCGCCCAGTCCAGGTAGGCAAGCACCTCACCGTTGCGGGCGGACCGCTCCAGGTAGGGGAAGTCGGCGCGGATCGCGGCAACCTCCTCCGCGTTGAGCGCGCCGGCCGAAGACGCCCCGGTGAACGGGGCCGTGGACTGGGTCATGACGTACCTTTCCGATTCGGTGCGAGCTGTACCGGGCGTGGTCGCCTCCGGCGGGGTGCTGAGGTCACGAGGAACCTTAGTCCCACTTCCTCAGTGCCGGGGTCGACGACGGCGCGATGATGCGCGGCGCGCCGTCGTCGACCCCGGCACGGGACAGGCCAATCAGGCCAGGTAGCGGTCGTAGCCCTCTTCCTCCAGGCGATCAGCCAGGTCGGGGCCTCCGGCCTCGGCCACGCGCCCGTCAACGAAGACGTGGACGTGGTCGGGCTTGATGTAGCGCAGGATGCGCGTGTAGTGGGTGATGAGGAGGAATCCAGCATCGGACTCGTCGTGGAGGCGGTTGACGCCCTCGGAGACGATGCGCAGGGCGTCGACGTCCAGGCCGGAGTCGGTCTCGTCCAGGACGGCGAAGCGGGGCCGGAGCAGCTCCATCTGGAGGATCTCGAAGCGCTTCTTCTCACCGCCGGAGAAGCCGGCGTTGACGTCGCGCTGGGAGAAGGCGGGGTCCATCCGCAGGTTCTTCATGGCCTGATTGACCTCGCCGACCCACTGGCGCACCTTGGGGGCCTCGCCATCGATGGCGGTCTTGGCCGTGCGCAGGAAGTTGGCCACGGTGACGCCGGGGACCTCGACGGGGTACTGCATGGCCAGGAAGAGGCCGGCGCGGGCGCGCTCGTCCACGCTCATCTCAAGCAGGTCGACGCCGTCGAGGAGGACCTCTCCGTCGGTGACCTCGTAGTCGGGGTGACCGGCGATGGAGTAGGCCAGGGTGGACTTGCCCGAGCCGTTGGGGCCCATGATGGCGTGGACCTGGTTGGAGTTGATGGTCAGGTCGACACCCTTGAGGATGGGCTTGGGGCCGTCGTTGGTGGCCACCTGGACGTGGAGGTTCTTGATCTGCAGAGTGCTCATGCGACGTTTCTTTCAGCTGGGTTGTGTCTGGTTGCGGGTGGGCGGACCATCGTGCGGGCCCGGCCTGTCACTCGGCTGCCGGCAGGGCGACGGGCTCCTGGTCGGTGCGGGCGGTGATGAGTCCGGTGAGCTCGAGCTCCTTCTCGATGGCGGCCATGAGGCGCTCCTCGACCTCATCGACACCGATCTCGGCGACGATCTCGTTGAAGAAGCCCAGGACGACGAGGCGGCGGGCCTCAGTCTCGGGGATGCCGCGGGCACGCAGGTAGAACAGCTGCTGGTCGTCGAAGCGGCCGGTGGCGCTGGCGTGGCCAGCCCCCTCGATGTTGCCGTTCTCGATCTCCAGGTTCGGCACGGAGTCGGCCTTGGCCCCCTCGGTCAGGACCAGGTTGCGGTTGAGCTCGTAAGTGTCTGTGCCGCGGGCGGCCTGACCGATGAGGCAGTCCCCCACCCACACGGCGTGCGCGCCCTCGCCCTGGAGGGCGCCCTTGTAGGTGACGCGCGAGTAGCAGTGGGGCTCGGTGTGGGCCACGTACGGGCGGTGCTCCTGGTGCTGGCCGGCATCGGTGAAGTAGACGCCGTAGGCGTCGATGTGCCCGCCCTCGCCGGAGAAGCCCAGGTCCGGGCAGATGCGCACGTCTCCGCCGAGACTGACGACGACGTGCTTAAGGACACCGCGGCCGCAGACCTTCACCCGGTGGTTGGAGGCGTGGACGGCGTCGTCCTCCCAGCCCTGAACGGTCACCAGGGTGAGCTCGGCGCCGTCGGCGACCGTCACCTCGACGCCCTGGGTCAGGGCGGCGGTGCCGGTGTGGTCGAGAACAACGGTTCCCTTGGAACCAGACTCGGCGGCGATGAGGATGTGCTGGGCGGTGGGGCGGGCGAGCTGCGCATCCTGACCGACGACGTTCAGTCGGGCGGCACGCTCCAGCTGGGCGCCCGGTTCCAGGGTCAGCACGGTGGCGGTCTCAGTACCGTTCCAGGCGGTGATGCCGGCTCGGTCGACCGGGGCGCCCACGGTGCCGATGCGGGCGTCGCTGCGTGGGACGGTCTCAAGGCTCGCACCATCCGGGAGGTCGGCCTCGACACGGACGGCGCCGGCATCGGTCTGGGCAGCGCCGGCGGCCGCGCGGATGGCGTCGAGGTCGAACAGCGGGGCGAAGCGCTTCATCGGCGTGAAGCGCCACTCCTCCTCGCGGCCTCGCGGCACCGGGATGTCAGCGGGGTCGAAGGAGGTGGGGCGGTCGGCGCGCGAGGAGACGTAGCGCGGCCCGCCGTGGGAGTGGGCGCCGTCGAGCGTGGCGCTCGAGTGGTCGGTGGAGAGTTCAGGCATGTGGAGGTGCTCCTTGGCCGGCAGCAGGCCGGTGTGATGAGGTGTGGGTCGAAGGCTGGGTGGGTTGAAGAGGAACCTCTGCGGTGGGTCAGCCCACCGAGTTCTCCATCTGCAGCTCGATGAGCCGGTTGAGCTCGAGGGCGTACTCCATGGGCAGCTCCCGGGCGATGGGCTCGACGAAGCCGCGCACGATCGTGGCCATGGCCTCGGTCTCGGTCAGCCCGCGCTGCATGAGGTAGAAGAGCTGATCGGCACTCACCTTGGAGACGGTGGCCTCGTGCCCCATCTCGACGTCGTCGGTGCGCACGTCGACGTAGGGGTAGGTGTCCGACCGGGAGATCTCGTCGACCAGGAGCGCGTCGCACAGCACGTTGGACTTGGAGTGCCGGGCGTTCTTCATGATCTGCACCAGTCCGCGGTAGGCGCTGCGGCCACCGTGACGGGCGATCGACTTGGAGACGATGTGGCTGGAGGTGTGGGGCGCCATGTGGACCATCTTGGCGCCGGTGTCCTGGTGCTGGTCCTCGCCGGCGAAGGCGATGGACAGGGCCTCGCCACGGGCGTGGGGCCCCATGAGGAAGACGGCCGGGTACTTCATGTTCCGCTTGGAGCCGATGTTGCCGTCGATCCACTCCATGGTGGCGCCCTCCTCGCAGGTAGCGCGCTGGGTCACCAGGTTGTAAACGTTGTTGGACCAGTTCTGGATGGTCGTGTAGCGCACGCGGGCGTTCTTCTTGACCACGATCTCCACGATCGCCGAGTGCAGGGAGTCGGTGGAGTAGATGGGGGCGGTGCAGCCCTCGACGTAGTGGACGTAGGAGTCCTCGTCGGCGATGATGAGCGTGCGCTCGAACTGGCCCATGTTCTCCGTGTTGATGCGGAAGTATGCCTGGAGCGGGATCTCGACGTGGACGCCCTTGGGGACGTAAATGAAGGAGCCCCCGGACCACACGGCCGTGTTGAGGGCGGCGAACTTGTTGTCGCCGGCGGGCACCACGGTCCCGAAGTACTCCTTGACGAGCTCGGGGTACTCGCGCACGGCAGTGTCGGTGTCAACGAAGATGACGCCTTGCTCCTCCAGGTCACCGCGGATCTGGTGGTAGACGACCTCCGACTCGTACTGGGCGGCCACACCCGCCACCAGGCGCTCGCGCTCGGCCTCGGGGATGCCGATGCGGTCGTAGGTGTTCTTGATGTCCTCGGGCAGGTCGTCCCAGGAGTTGGCCGGCCGGTCCGTGGAGCGCACGTAGTACTTGACGGCGTCCATATCGAGCTGGGAGAGGTCCACGCCCCAGGTGGGCATGGGCTTGCGCTCAAAGGTGGAGTACGCCTTGAGACGCTTGGCCAGCATCCACTCCGGCTCACCCTTGATGGCGGAGATCTCGCGGACCACCTGCTCATCAAGGCCTCGCTTGGCCTTCTCACCGGCCTCGTCGGAGTCGTGCCAGCCGAAGTCGTAGCTCGTTGAGATCGAGTCGATGATCTCGTCGTCGGTGCTACGAGTGGTCTCGGTAGTCGGCAGTGTCATCGGGTTCCTTCCATTCGCTTGGTCTCAAGGCCTCGCGTCTTAGCCGCCGCCCGGACCGCGCGCTTGCGCAGCGCGGGCATGGCGATCGGAATGTGGGTGGTACAGACATGCTCGCCTCCGGCCAGGGTGGCCAGACGCTGGACCGGGACGCCGACGAGCCTGGAGATGGCCTGCGTCTCGGCGTCGCACAGCTCGTGGAACTCCCCGGCGACGTCACGCACCGGACAGTTGCCCTGGCACAGCTGGACGGCGAAGGAGCCGTCCCCGACGTCGCGAACCGAGGCCGCGTACCCGTCGAGGGTGAGGGCATCAGCCAGGGCGCGCGCCCGCTCGGAGGGATCCTTGCCGGCCGCCTCGACGACGGTGGCGTAGCGGCGTTCCAGGTCACGGCCCCGAGCCGCGGCGAAGGAGTCGACCGCCTTGTCACCGGCCACCTGGGACAGGTAGCGCAGGGCGCGGTTGGCCAGGTCGGAGTAGCCCTCCGCGAAGGAGGTGCGGGCCTTGGGCGTCAGCACGTAGTGCCGGGCCGGGCGACCACGGCCACGCTTCCCCGTCAGGGCCGGCGTGTGGACCTCGATCTGCTCAGCGTCCTCAAGCGCCGTGATGTGCCTGCGCACCGCGGCCGGCGTCAGACTCAGGACCTTGGCGAGCTGAGCCGCTGAGACAGGGCCCTTCTCAGCGATGAGGTCGAGCACACGTGCCCGCGTAGAGTCATCGTCACTCTGTGTCATGACTGCTCCTCCCCTTGTCGCTGCGACGCCTCACGGCCCGACCACGTTGTGGCCGGTTCGACCACGTCCTTGTTGGCCGAAGGAGTCCGAGAACCAGCCAAAGGGCTGACCCAGGATCGGCTGCAGGGCGTCGCTGGTCGTCGTGCCACGAGTTTAACCAAGATCTTGCTTACCGAATTCAACACTGGCAAGTTCGTGACGGGGCGTCGCAGGGTGGGATTGAACACGCACCCTAATCAAAGGTAAACCTTACCTAGGAATACCTAACTAGTCGTTGGTCGGGACGCCCGGCCTCGTGCACCGTAAACTGCACCGTCACCCGACACAGCACGGTGAGCTAGTGACGAGCCCGGTCCTGGACCGGCACCTCGATCACTCGCCGTCCAGGCAACCGACCACGCAGCCGCCTAGTGCCCGCCTCTTGGGAGAAGCTCGACATCAGCCCATGGCAGAAGGTCCGGAACCGCACCGACGAACTCACCGTTGACGATGTCCTCGAAGCCCGTGAAGACCCACGCCCCGTCGCGCAGCTGAAGCAGCTGACCGGCGTAGAGGTGCTCTGGGCGCACGTACCTGGCGCCGTCGATATCCCAGGGCCCCAGCGCCCCCTCCCCCTCGGCGACCCACACCCCGCCCGGACCAGGTTCAGCCTTCATGTCGTCACCGCAGGAGAAGACGAGGAGATGACGGTCGTCGACGCTCCGGCTCTGGGAAACCTCCAGCTGACCGAAGACCGACGGGCTGGTCAGCGGCGGCCCGATCTGCCAGTGGTCCAGGTCATCGGAGACGGCATGACCGATGACGCCGGCACCATAGTGCTCAGCCCCCTTCGCCCTGGCGGTGATGAGCATGTGCCAGCGCCCATCATGCCTGAAGACAAAGGGATCCCTCCAGTGCTCGGCGCCAGAGACGTCGGTTTCCCTCCTCTCGTACCACCTGGAGTCCGCCTCCAGAGGAACATCGCACGTGCGTTCAAACGTCACTCCGTCAGTGGAGTCAGCCCAGCCGATGCGCTGAACCAGACCGTCCTCTGCTCGAGAGATACCGGTGTAGAAGACACGCATAGCACCGTCGGGCTTGACGATGGTGGAGCCGGTCCAGATGGCCTTGTCGTCGAACGCCGGCCCGTCGGAATGCACTAGGGCATCGGGCAGAAGTTCCCACGTACGCGCATCGCTGGAAACGGCGTGCCCCATGGAAGCACGGAAGTGCCGCCGCTCCGGGTCGTGTAACGCACGCGACGCCCGCAGGAAGAAGAGGTGATAACGATCGCCGTCGTCACAGATCCAGTGGTCCCACAGCCAGTGGTCATTCAGTGCAAGTGCCATGTGATCGGTCTCCTCAGGGGTCAGACGGTTCTAAGGGAGAGGTCGGAGAACACCGCGCTCCCGTTATCGGAGTAGAGGGCCAAGCCATGATCGCCGGCGGCGGGATAGACCTGGTTGGACAGAACGGTGTGGCCCGCATTGACGAAGACCTCGACACTGTTGCGATCAACGACCACAGTGAGGTGCACATGACGGGCGGCGGGGTCGATAGGCGCCTCGGACTGCGTATACGGAGCGAAGGGCGCCGATATGCTCTCGCTCGGACCTCGGTCGACATAGACGCGGCCATTAAAGACGCCGACGTTGGTGTGCCGAGTTCCGTCTGAGCTGCGCAGGACTTCTATGCCTACGTTAGTTGCATTTGTCCAGGCAATGTCAGTGGTTAGAACGTATGCCTCAGTCGTGACGTCGAGTACCCGGCGGCCGTTGACATTGACGTCGCCCAGGGACTTCTGCGAGAGGAGACTGGTCGCGAGCACAGGTTTGGGAGCGCTCAGCAGGCTGTACCAGCCGCCGGGCTGCCGACAGAGTCGGATTTCACGAACGACAGAGTACTGACCGTTGTACCCATCGGTGTCGAGAGTGGGAACGTGCCTGGCGGCGTACTTCCAGTTGTTCATCCAGGCGACAGCATGCCTCACGTTCTGGGGTGAGTCGGCACTTGGCCAAGTAACAGCCGCGTACCAGTCATACCCATGATCGAGCCACTGCGGTCTGAGGTTGTCTGTCACGAACCGAGTTCCATCCCAGTTCCCTATCCAGTACGCGTAAGTGCCGAGCGATCCAGCTCCCCATCCGTCCATTGAGGCGCCGAGGACCCAGTGGCTGGTTCCGTCATCGGCAATGATGCGGAACAGGTCAGGGCACTCCATGCCTCCGAGATCGGTAGCCCCAGGTGTGAGGTAGTCGAAGTTGGAGGTCCACCGCCAGTGGTGTAGGTCAGTGGAGACGTAGAAGGAGAGATACTTACGCCGACCGATGACGCACACCCATTGGCTGCGCACCTCGTCTCGGACAACCTTCGGGTCACGGAACCACCTGGCATTATCGATCTCCTCATCCGTAGATGCATTATCAGCATTCGGGTTCGGAATGACTGGTTCGGAGAGCATCGAAAAACTGCGCCCGCCATCCGTTGACCAGTGGAGATACTGGGCCTGGCGAGTGAGGTCGCCGTGGGGCACGTGCGTCACGAGAGCGACGACCGCCCCGGCCCCAAGACCGGCAGTGTTGTCAGTGTCGACGACGGCCGAACCGCTCCACGCTGGAGTGTCACCTACGAGCGGGATCGTATCGCCTACGTCGGAGAAAGAGACTTCGTCGGTCGAGGTCGCAAGTCTCCACCCTCCTGGTCCTGCAGTCTGGGCGGCCTGGAGGCGTGGGAGCTGGAGTTGACCACCAAGGTAGTACGGGCGTTGGGGGTCGCAGGCCCACCCGGTTGTAGGGGTGAGATGAAGAAGCGCGCGACGGCTGACAGCTGCGCTTGCAAACGTTGATGTTGCCATGCCACAGGCTGTTCCAGCGGCTGTGGCGACGACCACTCCGGCCGCCGTCCTCAATATGGTCCTTCGGCTAAAGCCGGGGTCTTCAGTGGTCACAGTTCTCTCCTTTGAGATCAAGGCTGAGGTGTTCAGACAGGCATGAACTGAGCAGCGGAGCCGCTACCGGACACGAGGGCAGTGGGCAGTGCACGCTTACGTAGCAGGGCCGAGATTGGAACACGCCCCATGACCCGCTTGTCAAGCACCCCACACTCAGCCTTTGACGGCGGTACCTGCCAACGACGCTACGAACGAGCGCTGGAACAGAACGAAAATGATAAGAACAGGCAGAGTGATGAGTGTGCCGTAAGCCATGATCTGCCCCCATACCGGGTTGAGTTGGAAGAAGTACTGCATACCGACACTCGCGGGCCGCATAGACTCCTCCTGGATGACCATGAGCGGCCACAGGTAGGAGTTCCACGCCGGCAGCATCGTGATGATGGCGACTGTGGCGAAGGTCGGACCGGACAGTGGCACGATGATTCGTGAATAGATCACCCACCAGGACGCGCCATCAACGCGGGCCGCCTCGTCGATCTCCTTGGGGATATCACCAAAGTGCTGGGCGAACAGGAAGATGGAGAGTGCATTGGCAACGAAGGGCAGAATCTGCACCTGGTAAGTATTGAGCATTCCCTGTTTGACAAGAAAACCGTCAACGACCCACTGCAGCGATGGCAACTTGGCGACCCAGTATACGAGCGGCACAGCGATGGTCTCGAAAGGAACCATGAGGGTGGCTAGGACAAGCGAGAGCACAATGTTCTTGCCCCTCCAGCGCATACGCGATATCGCAAATCCGATCATGGAGTTGACAATGAGGCCGAGCAATACTATCGCAACGGTCACGATGAGCGAATTTGTGATAAACCGTACAGCCGGGACCCGCTCGAATACTCCGGAGTAGTTATCCAGTGATAGGTGACCGGTCGGAAGGAACGCCTTAAGGGAGCCGAGATCAGCGAAGATCTGGTGGTCTTCTTTGAAGGATGAGAAGACCATGAACAGCAGCGGGAACACAGCGACGCACGAGGCGACGACAAGGCCGACGTACGTCAGCACCCTGGACCTTTTCCTGGTGGCGGCGCGGCCACGGCGACGCGGGCTCCTTTCGGGAGCCTCGAGGGCATCGACGGCTGTAGTCGCAGGTACTGCATCGGTCCTAGATGTCTCAGTGAGCATGTCAGTCCTTCTCCCTGGTGAGCCAGCGCTGGATGAGACTGATGAGCAGGACGGCAATGAAGAATATGAGTGAGATGGAGCTGCCGTACCCCATGTCCTGCTCACGGTAACCCCTGCGCACCGCGTGGTAGACGATTGTCGAGGTGGCATCTTGGGGACCTCCGGATGTCATAACGTCGACCTGGACGAACAGGCCCAGCGCAGCAATCGTGATGGTGACGAGGATGAAGACCATCGTCGAATGCAGCCCCGGCCATGTTATGTAGCGGAAGCGCTGCCAACCGTTGACGCCGTCGAGGTCAGCGGCCTCGTAGAGAACCGGGTCAATCATTTGCAGGCCGGAGAGCCAGATGATCATATGGAAACCGACCGCTTGCCAGATAGACAGCACGATAATGGCAGGCATCGCGGTGCCAGGGTGGTTGAGCCAGGCAATGGTGGACCACCCGCCGCCAGTGACGGTGTTGAGCATCGAGTTGAACAGGCCATTGTCCTGATAGAAGAAGCTCCACAGGATGGAGACGACAACCATGGAGGTCACCACGGGCATGAAGATCATTGTCCGGAAAGCAGTGACTCCCTTGACCTTCTGGTTGACAAGAATCGCCAGCGCTAGGGCAAGGATGGACTGGAAGGGCACGACAACGAGCGCGAACAAGACAGTATTCGCCAGAGACCGGATGAAGGTCGGGTCGTCGGTGAACGCCCGTACGAAGTTCTCCATCCCGATGAACTGCGGAGGGTTGGGGGAGATGAGACGCGTATTCGTGAAGGACAGGATGAAGGTAAGCAGGATCGGAATGCCCATGAAAAGCAGGAGGAGCAGGAGGGCCGGCGAGCTCATGAGCCACGCCGTCCTAGCCTCTCTGCGCAATGCGGCGGTCCTGCCGCGGCGCCTCATGGTACTGGGGGCTGCCATATCTGTTCCCTTCCCGGCGGCGCACTCTTACGCGCACGCCGGATCGGTGCTGGTGGTGTAGGAAGGTGGCGCGGCTGTTGACCGGCCGCACGATCAGGTACTCAGTAGCGCACTTGGCCTACTTGGCCTTGTAGCCATCGTTCGACTTGATATCCGCGTTGATGTCCTTGACAGCCTGGTCAAGGGTCGACTTGACATCGGAACCGGAAACGATGTCCCGAGCGGCCTTGTCGAAAGTCGATGAGATGACCTTGTATCCGGGTGTCGCAGGACGCAGGAGGGCGTACTTTTTACCGATCTCGTAAACAGGCTCCAGCGGCTTGCCCTCGCCGTAGTACTTCGTCTTCGGGGTGGCCGACTCGATTGACGGGAAGTTGCCGATGGCGTCGGAGTACTGAACGAGGTACTTGTCCTGCATGAGGAACTCAATGAACTTGTTCGCAGCGTCGGCGTTCTTCGAGGAGGAGGACACACCCCACTGCCAGGAGCCGCCGCCTACGTGAGCACCCGCGCCGAAGTCGACAGGAGGGAGGATGAGGACCTCGTCCTCGCCGAAGGTCTCCTGAGCCTTGAGGACCTTCCATCCGCCGGCATAGACGAGCGGAACCTTGCCTTGAAGGAAGTCCTGGCCGTCCTTGGCCGGGGTCTGAGAGGCGTAGTTGGAGGTGAACAGCGAGCGGAACCAGGTGCCCCACTCGACGGCCTTGTCCCCGTTGAGGAAGCCCTCTGCGGTCTCATAGCTCTTGCGGTCGATGAGGTCGCCACCGAAGGACTGGAGCATGGGAGCGTAGGCGTAGGGCCACCACTCGGCGGTGTCCCACACCGACATGTCAATGGCATAGCTGAAGCCGTCGAGCTTTGAGAGCTTGTCGAGGGCACCCATGAACTCGTCCTTCGTCCACGGCTTGTTGACCGTGGGGATGGTGACACCGGCTTTGTCGAAGGCCGACTTACGTCCAAGGAAGCACAGCGAGGTGTCGTAGGGGCCGACGGAGTAGAGCTTGTTGTTCCAGACCCCTTTAGCGGAGTCGATGATCTTTCCCTGGAGATCCTGCGAGATTGTCAGTGGCGAGAGGTATCCGGCCCAGGCCCAGTTGGACATGATCGGGCCGTCAAGGTCGAGGATGTCGGGCAGGTTGCCGGAGACTGCGGCTGAGGCGATGGCATCGTTGTAGGACTCCTGCGGGAAGGACTTCACCGTGACCGGGGTGTTGGGGTTCGCGGCGTTGAAGTCCTTGACCGCGCTGTTGACGACGTCGAGCTCCTCCTTGTTGCCTCCGTTGTGGGTCCAGAGAGTCAGGCCGCCCGCCCCCTTTCCGGACTGAGAGGAGCATGCGGCAAGCGTGGTCAAGGCGGCGGCGCTGGCGCCGAGAAACATACGGCGGGTGGTCATCATGATGGCACTCCTTTGTGTATCAGCGTGAGTGGTGGGGATCTGACTCCACCCATCGGGCGGAGAGCTGGTGGGGCCGACCTCGTGTGCGGCGCCCGAGCTACGGCAGCGAGGTGGTGGGAGGCGCCGTGGAGGCTCGCTCGATGAGAGGGCAGGGGAAACGAGTGACGTCCGGGAGCTCGGCTGTATGGCCCGCTGCGAGCTCGCGAGTGAGCCACTCGGCCATCTCCCAGTGCGGCAGGCGCATCGTGGTGAGCCTGGGATCGAGGTTCGTGGAGATGAGCGCAAGGTCGTCGAAGCCGATAACAGAGAGGTCGTTGGGAATGGAGATCCCCAGGCGTACCGCCTGCCGGAAGACGCCGGCCGCCAGGGCGTCGTTGTAGCAGAAGACGGCGGTCGGACGATCAGGCCGGTCGAGGAGACGGCGGGCAGTGGCGTCGACGCTATCGGGGTCGAGTCCCCCGGTGACGAGGAGCGACTCGTCCACCGCCAGCCCGGCCTCTCGAAGGCTGTGGCGGTAGGAGTCGGAACGCTCACGCACAGCGATGCTCTCGGCGTCGTCGTGCCCAAGGTAGCCGATACGGCGGTGGCCGAGGTCGACGAGGTGGGCAACGGCATCGCTGGCGCCTTGACGCTCATCGGGAACGACGCCGGGAACCCCAGGGCGGTCAGCAACGCCGTTGAGCACGACGACATCCTTGATCTGCTCAGGAACCGGAACAACGCGGTGATACATCGAGGCAATGACCACCTGGCCGACGCGCCGGGCGACCATTTCGCGGACTGCCTCCTTGGCGGCGACGCCGTCGCGTCCTGCGTCAGTGAGAAGGACGGACCACCCGAGGCTCTGGCTGGTGGACAGAACAGCGTCGATCATGGAGACGGCGTAGGGCGTGGACAGGACACGCTCGCCGATGACCCCGATCGTCCGGGTTCGACCGTTGCGCATGCCACCGGCAATGGCGTCACGGACGTAGCCGAGCTCGTCAGCGGCCATACGGACCCGCTCAGCCTTGCGCTCGCTCACGCGTCCCTCGAACTTGCCGGAGAGCACGAGGGAGGCCGCAGCCTTGGAGACACCAGCCGCGGCAGCGACATCGGCGAGAGTCGTCATCGTCTCCCCTCCCCTCTTCTGGTCGGGAGGCCCGGCATCGGTACCGGACATAGAGAGATCATGACTCAGAACACGCTCATGAGTCAACCGGTTAACCACATTGAGCCAAGTCGATTAATCGATTGATGTTCAAGGTGTTCTTCACCTGAGTCAGGCGGCCCTCGCTCGCCATGGCGGGCAGACTCGCCGAATCCTGGCCACTATCCTGCCCAGGAACGCCGGTCCGAAAGTGCTCCCACTGGTGATAGACAAGTACTTTGACTCGTCTTACAGGCTCTCCGGGCTGCGCAGCCAGGGGGCATCAGCGGGACGCAGCCCTGCCCAGCCGCGGGAACGTGCCTGGGCCGTGGCCAGGACTCCGAGCACGGTGGAGGGGTTGTGCAGGCGCCCGTCCATGACGGCGTCGAGCGCCTCGTCCAGTCGGACCCAGGTGGGCACGAACTCGGCCTCCTCGGCCTCGCGGGCAGTGCGCTGGTCCTCGGGCAGCAGGCTCAGGCCCTGGGCGAGGAAGATCCGGGCCCCCTCGGTGGTGAAGCCGGGCGAGGCGTAGAACTCGGCCAGCGTGTTCCAGGTGGCCGCCGCGTAGTCGGTCTCCTCAGCGAGCTCGCGGGCGGCGGCGACGGCGGGCTCCTCCCCCGCCACGTCGAGCAGTCCCGCGGGGATCTCCCACAGGCAGGCGCGCACGGGATGGCGGTACTGGCGAATCATGAGGATCTCCGCGGCACCGTCGGTCTGGGAGGATGCCTCGCCCTCACGCAGGGCGACGACGGCGACGGCGTCGTGGTGGACGACGACCTGACGGGCCACCGGCTCCTGACCGGGCCCCAGGCGCACGTGGTCGGCGTCGACGGCGAAGATCGGCCCGCTCCAGACCCGTTCGCTGCCGACCAGCTCCCGCCCCGGTTCGCGCGTGTCGGCGAGGCTGTTCCCTGATCCGTCGCTGCTGCGGGTCGTCGTCACCGGGTGGTCCACGATTGGCTCCTCTTCTCGCTGCTGGCGTCATGGTTGCTGGGCGCTCGGGCACAACGATGCTACCGCTCGGGGCGGGGCGGCTCAGTGCAGGTCGAGGACCGTCTGACGCAGCTGGGCCGCCAGGTCCTCGAGCCCGGGAAGGCGCCCCGCCGCCGCTTGCGCGCGCTCAACGGCACGGGAGCGGGCCTCGGAGTCGCTCAGGAGGGTTCCGAGCGACTCGGCGATGGCTTGGGCCTGGGGAGCCACGAGGACGGCTCCTCCCCTGGCGGTGACGGCAGTGCCGCCGACGTCGGTGGCCACGATCGCGGCGCCGGCACGCAATGCCTCCTGGATGGTGAGGGGCTGGCCCTCCCACAGGCTGGTCTGGACGACGATGTCGGCTGCCTTCATGAGGGCCGGCGCGTCGGTTCGCCGCCCCAGGAGGGTGACCGGGAGCTGTTCGGCGGTGATGCGCTCAGAGGCCTCGGCCCCGCCGGGGCCGTCTCCGGCGAGCGCCCAGGTGAAGGCTGCCAGCCGGCCGGCGTCGACCTCGCGGGAGAGGATCGCGGCGGCCTCGAGCAGCAGCGGCAGGCCCTTCTGGGGAGCCAGGCGGGCAACGGTCAGCAGGCGCGCGCCACCCTGCGGCCAGATCTCCCCCGGCGCAACAGAGTCGGAGAGACTCGCTTCGGAGGACTGCTGTGGGGGCGCTGCAGGGATGATGGCGAGCTCGACCCGTGGGGCGCCGAGCTCCCGGGCCCGTTCAGCCAGGTCGGGGCTAACCGCAAGGATGAGGTCGGCGCGCCGGGCGATGAGCCGTTCGAGCCCGTCCCCCACCAGGGTGGTCAGGCGTCCCCCGACGGTGAGGTTGTGAAGGGTGACGACCAGCCGGGTGCGTCCACGGCGGCGTCGTCCCAGGGCCAGTGCGGCCAGTGCACCGGCTCGCAGGCCGTGGGCATGAACGACGTGGGCGCGTCTGCCCAGACGACGCAGCCTGGCCACGGCCAGAGTGTCGTTGGGGCTGGGGCGGGGGCCGATCTCGAGTACCTCGGCGCGAGCTGGATCGACATCCAGTCCGTCAAGGACGGCTGCGGGTGCCTCGACGATGACGTCGTGGCCGTCGGCGGCCAGGATCCGGGCGCAGTCGGCCAAGTGGGCCCGGACCCCTCCGGCGGCTGATCCACACACTTGGAGGATTCGCCGGCGCCCAGCGTGCGGGCTCTGCGAGGCACCGGGCTCGTTCGTGCTGTCGACGCCGCTGGGGCTCATGGTTACTCCTTGTCATCCGTCGTCGTCGTTGCCCTCCCGCTACGTATCGATGCCAGGAGACTGCGGTCAGCCAGGTGGATGGCCACCAGGACGAGGGCTGCTGACACAGCAGCACCTGTCACGGCGGTGATCACGGCCAGGGGCAGGGAGGTCACGCGGGTGGTCACTGTACGGACAACCAGGCCGAGGGCGAGGGCCACGGGCAGCCCCGCGACGAGCGCGGTCAGAGTCGCACGCAGCACCCGGCCTCCCATGACCCGGGCCAGGACGGCGAGCAGACTCACCCCAGCCACCGTCATCCCGATGGTCGTGCCTACTCCCAGTGCCACGAGGGTGTCGCGCCCGTCCCCGCCGGAGGGGGCCATGAGGCGCACGCAGGCGGCGCAGGCCACGGCCACGGTCAGCCAGCCGGCCGCGGTGGCGTGAGCGGCGGGTCGAGAGCGGTCGGCGGCGAAGAGGACCCGGGTGACCTGATAGATGAGGGCGTAGCCGATCAGCCCCGGGGCCAGGACGGCCAGCGCCTGGCCCATCCCGTCGACCTGCTTGAAGGAGAAGAAGCGCTCGGCGGCGGCGCTGGCGGCCAGGAGCATGGCGGTTCCGGCGACGGCGACGGCGGTGACCAGGGCCGTGGAAGTGGCGACCAGACGCGAGACGTCCTCATCCGCACCAGTACTGCCAGAGCTCTCCGACAGGTGCGTGCGGGCCTCGAAGGCGGCAGTCAGGCGGGGGTAGAGGACGGTGGCCACCGGGACGGCCAGCACCGCGTAGGGAAGGACGTAGACGGCCTGTGTGTACTGGTAGACCGCCGCAGTTCCGGTCTGCCCGCCCCAGCGGGCCATGGCCAGGACCACCAGGACGCTCAGCTGCTGAGCCAGGATCGTCCACACCCCGGCGCCGCCGAGCCGCAGCGCCCGCCGGGCCTGGGAGCCCCCCAGTCTCAGGGTGGGGCGCAGCCCCAGTCCCAGCCGGTGGACCGGCCACAGCAGCGGGAGGCTGAGTGCGGCCACCCCGAGGGTCGTCCCCCAGCCGAGCACCTGGAGGGCGAGGCTGGAGGCGGTCGCGTCGTCACCGCCGGCCAGCGCCCTGTAGAGGCCGTAGGTCGCCATGACCACGAGGCTGGAGAGCATCGGGGTCAGAGCCGGCCAGGTGAAGCGGTTGTGAGCCTGGAGGACGCCGGTGAGGACGACCGCCACTCCGTACATGGGCACCTGCAGGGCGAACATGCGCAGGAAGGAGGCGACGAGCTCGTGCTGGAGCGCCGGGTCCACCCCCTGAGAGGTGGGGAACAGGGCTGCGATCGGTGCGGCCAGGATGATGAGCCCCAGGGACAGCGGGGTCAGGACCGCCAGGACCAGGCCGAGCAGCCCCGAGGCGGTGGCGGTGACCTCCTCACGCCTGCCCGCGGCGATCGGTGCGGCCAGGAGCGGGACGACGGTGGCCGCCAGCACGCCACCGACAACGACCTCGTAGAGAGTGTTGGGCAGCTGGTTGGCCGTGGTGTAGGCACCCGCCACCGTGCCTGTGCCAACGGTGGCGGCCTGGACGAGCCAGCGCAGGAACCCCAGGACGCGGGAGACGAGGGTCAGGCCGGCGACGGACCCGGCCACTGAGAGCAGGCCGCCACGGCGTTGCTGGAATGCCATCAGGGGCGGCGTCCCAGCCCATCGAGTGCGGCCAGCACCGGGGTGTCGCTGATGACACGGGAGAAGGAGACCTTCTCACTGGCCAGGATGAGGCTCACCCCACTCAGGGCGGCTCCGACGCGCACCGCAGCGTGGGGGTGGCATGCCAGGGCGGTTCCCAGCAGGGCTCCGACGGCGTTGGCTCCGGTGTCGCCCAGCATCGTGTTCTCCAGGAGGTCCTCCGGCAGGGCCATGAGGCTGACTCCCAGGGTTCCTGCGGCCACCAACCGAGTGGACTCGCCGTCTCGTCCGGGGGTGGCCAGCAGCGGGGCGCTCACGATGCAGGCGGTCTTGAGCGCGCGTCCGGGGCGCAGGTCGAGCAGGTTGAGCAGGTTCGCCCAGGCCGCGATGACCACGGCACTGGATGCGACGTCGGCGACGATCGCCGCCGGTGGGCGTCCGCCGTTGCCCGAGCTGCGGTGGCGGGCCAGGAGGACGCCGCTGACAAGCGCCCCTGAGCCGATGACGGCGATCTTGAGTGCTCCGGTGGTGACGCGTCCGTGGGCGAGGGCGGTCAGATGGCCCTTGAGCCCCTTGGCGGGAACGTCGCCGTCGTGGGCACCGGCGTCGAGGTCATCGACCAGGCCGGCGCACCCGCCGGCCGCAGCCGCGAGGGTGGCGGCAAGCCCTGTCCGTGAGGACGATGCGGTCCCGCCCCCCATGAGTCTGCCGGTCTCAATCCCGGCCGTCACGGCGCCGACTGCGGCTCCTACGCCCCCGCGCAGGCTCACGGTGCGGCCATGAAAGTTGGTGCGCTCCAGGCCCTGGGCGATGGGTGCCAGGGAGGCGGACCAGGACAGGGTGACGCCCGCAGCCTTGACCCCCACCTGCGCCAGGCGTCGGGCGCAGGAGCTTACTCGCGTGATCGTGCCAGCCATGGACTCAGCCTAAGGCAGGGCGAGGGTGGATCGCGGCGTCGGCGCCCGTGACGAGGCCGGAGCGCCTGAGAACAGGGGCTACTTGGTCACTGGCGGCATGACGGCGTCGGCGCCCTTGTCGAAACCGTAGTGGCCGATGGTTCCGGCTCGGGTGGAGGCCAGGGCCAGGGGCGTGGAGACCGAGGCAGCGATCTGGCCAACGGAGTCGATGGTGGTCACCTTCGCACCCTCGGAGCGGATGATGCTGACGACGTTGTCGTCGCCGTCGGCGGAGCCGACGACGACTGTGGGCGCCCGGCCGGCTGTACCCGCCAGCGCCTTGGCCCAGGCCTTGGGGTCCTGGCCCGGTGAGGCCTCGACCGTCGCCCCCTTGCCGGAGGCGGCCTGCGGGCGCGGCCCGACGACGACGATCATCTCCGCAGGCCCGGTGGGCGTGGAGTCCACGGTGACGAAGGGCGTGCCGGACTTGTCCACCGACAGCATGTCCATGAGGACTCGGGAGGAGTCATCGTTGGCGGTGAGGGCCTTGGCCAGTGCCTCCCCCAGGATGCCGTTGGCGTCCTTGGAAGTGGCGCTGTCCAGGTGCCCCTGGACCTGTCCGGAGAAGGTGGAGCGGTAGTTCTCCCGCGACAGGTCCACCCAGGTGCTGGTCAGGCTGAGCCGACCGGTGACGGTGGCGCCTGCGCTCTTGAGCTGGGTGGTGATGGCGTCGGCGTCCTCGGCCTTGGCGTCGGGCAGGAGCACCATGGCGACGGTCTTGGAGGCCAGGGTTCCAGGCAGGAGACTGCTGGCGGCCTGAGTGATGTAGGAGTCCCGCTCGTTGACGGCCGTCTCAGTCTGCTCGAGCTTGGCCTGGGTGGCGTTGCGGTTCTCACGCAGAGCGGTGACCTGGTCGTTGAGCGCGGTTCCCAGGGAGTTCTGCAGTGGGCCGGCTCCCAGGACGACCCCGACGGCGAGGGCAAGGAACACGGAGATGAGCGATACCAGGTGATAGCGGAAGTCGATCATGGTTGAAGACCTTGAAGATGACCGTGAGAGGGGCTGCCTCTCAGATGGGCGGGGGTCGTTAGACGGTGGGTGAGTTCGGGGCCAGGCCCAGCAGTGTGCGGAAGAAGTTGACGATGTCGTCCCACACGGCACCGGACAGTCCCAGGAAGGTCTGTCCACCGGGCGTGGACATCAGGGCCATGGCCAGGGCGAAGGTGCCCGCCAGGGCCAGGAACAGCAGCCACCATCCCGAGATGCGGGTGCGGTAGAGCTGGGAGACGCCCTTGGCGTCGATGAGGCGGCCACCGACCTTGAGCCGGGTCAGGAAGGTCGAGGACATGCCGGCGCGTCCCTTGTCGAGGAACTCCAGCAGGGTGGCGTGCGTCCCCAGGGCCACGATGATCTCGGCGCCGGCCTCATCGGCCATGAGCATGGCGATGTCCTCACTGGTGCCGGTGGCGGCGAAGACATGATGCTCGACCCCGAGCTCCTCGACATGGGCCAGGCCCGGGGCGCGCCCGTCGCGGTAGGCGTGGACGACGATCTCGGCACCGCAGGTGAGCGCCTTGTCGGACACGGAGTCCATGTCACCCACGATCATGGCCGGTTTGAAGCCGGCCTCCAGGACGGCGTCGGCACCTCCGTCAACGCCGATGATGACGGGCTTGTACTCGCGGATGTAGGGCTTGAGCGCCTGAAGGTCCTCCTTGTAGGAGTAGCCGCGCACGACCACCAGGACGTGCTTGCCGCTCATCTGCGTGGTCAGCGAAGGCATGCCGACACCGTTGAGGAGCAGGTCCCACTCCCCGCGCATGTACTCCATGGTGTTGGCGGCGAAGGCCTCCAGCTGAACGGCCAGGCCCTTCTGGGCCTCCTCCATGGCCACGGCGACGGTCTGCTTGGTCTGGACCGAGCCCTCGGCAATGACCTGCTCCTTGCCCTCGACGCGCACCGAGCCTTCCTCGACGGTGATGCGCTGGCCGTCGTGCAGCCGCATGATGTCGGGACCCAAATCATCTACGAGCGGGATTCCCGCGTCGAGGAGGATGCCGGGGCCGAGGTTCGGGTAGCGCCCGGAGATGGACGGGGATGCGTTGAGGACCGCTGAGGCACCGCACTCCACCAACGCCTCCGCGGCCACCCGATCGAGGTCGGTGTGGTCGATGATGGCGATCTCCCCGGGCTGGAGACGCTTGGTGAGCTTCTTCGTGCGCGCGTCGACGCGTACGACACCGCTGGGACGCTCGGAGACGGACGCAGACTTACTGCGGAAGGGATTCCTCACGGCTCGGATTGTCCCACGACTGCTTCCTGGAGAAGCTCAGCGGCGTGCCGGACCGCGGCCTGGGAGTCCTCGTGCCCGGAGAGCATTCTGGCCAGCTCCCGTTCTCTCTCCTGGCCTTCGACGACGAAGACCTGTGTGCGGGTGCGTCCCGTCTGGGACTTTCTCACATTCCTTGCCGACGCCTCTGAAAGGCCGGGACCGGATTCGGGTTCGGGCACTGTCTCCTTGCGCACCACGAGGTGGGTGTCGGCCCATGCCGCCACCTGGGCCAGGTGGGTGACCACGATGACCTGGTGATGTCGTGCCAGGCGGGCCAGGCGCCTGCCGATCTCCCGAGCGGCCCGGCCTCCCACGCCGGCGTCGATCTCGTCGAAGACGAGGGTGCGGGTGTGGGTCGAGGGGCGCGCGGAGGCCGCGGCGTCGGCGAGCACCACCTCCAGGGCGAGCATGATGCGGGACAGCTCGCCTCCCGATGCCCCCTTCCCCAGGGGCAGGGCGGGCGCACCGGGGTGTGAGACGAGTGTGAGGGCGACGTTCTCAAGGCCTGTGGGTCCAGGCTCGTCGAGCCGGTCCAGCTCGACGACGAGCCGGGCGCCCTTCATCTCCAGGCCCTCCAGCTCTGCGGTGACGGCCTGCTCAAGACGCTCGCCGAGCCGCCGACGGGCCCGGCTCAGCTCCTCGCCAGCACCGGCCAGCTCCTCGTCGGCAGCGGCCAAGCGCTCGGCCAGGACGGTGGCGGTGTCCTGCGGTCCGTCGAGCTCGGCCAGGCGCGCGGCTGCGCGCTCGCCCCAGGACAGAAGGGCGTCGACGTCGTCGAGCTGCTCCTGAGGCCCGCCGATCTCCCGGCAGGCGCGAGCGAGCTCCCCGCGGCGGTCCTGGACCTGGGCGAGACGAGCCGGGTCGGCGCTCAGTGAGGACAGGTATCCACTCAGCTCGGCGGCGATATCGGCTGCGTCGATGCCCAGTCGCTGGGTGCGTGTGGCCAGCTCGGCCAGGGCGGGATCGCGGTCGGACTCGACAGCCAGGCAACGGTGAGCGTGGGCGATGAGGGAGACGACATCGGGAGCCTGCCCGGTGGCGGACTCCTCTCCGCTGAGTGCGGTGCGGGCACCGGTGGCGGCTCTGCGCAGGTCCTCGGCGTGGTCGAGTCGCTCGGCCTCCGCCGTCAGGTCCCGGTCCTCACCGCTGCGGGGGCCGACCTCCTCCAGGGCCTCGAGCCAGGTACGCAGCTGCGCCACCTCAACGGCTCGGGCCTGAGCGGAAGCCTGCCACTCCTGGAGCTCCTGGTCAGCCTGTCGGCGCGCCTGGTAGGCCCGGGCGTAGCGGCGGCACAGGGCGGCATGGTCCTGGCCCCCCAGTGAGTCCAGAGCAGCGCGTTGGGCCGCGGTCGAACGCAGTCGCAGCTGGTCGGCCTGACCGTGGACGGAGACCAGGCGGCCACCCACCTCGCTGAGAACCGAGGCCGGCACTGAGCGCCCTCCCAGATACGCGCGGGAGCGTCCGGAGGAGGGAACCGTGCGAGAGGCCAGGAGGAGGTCGTCGTCGAGATCGCCCCCGGCCTCGACGACGCGGGCGGCAACGCGCGAGTCCGGGTCGACCAGGAAGGCGCCCTCAACCAGGCTGCGCTCGGCACCGGTCCGCACGATGGTGGTCTCGGCCCGCTGCCCCAGCAGCAGCCCGAGGGAGGTGAGCACCATCGTCTTGCCGGCACCGGTCTCACCGGTCAGGGCGGTCAGGCCCCGGCTGAGGGGAAGATCAGCCTCCTCGATGACACCGAGGTCCTCGATGTGCAAAGACTCGATCACGCCGTTCCTCCCGAGGAGTCCCGCCGGCTCTCACCGTCGGCGCTCTTTTCGGCAGCGGTGACCTGCTGCTGGTGCAGCACATCATCCTCAGATGAGTAGGCCTCGTCGGCGCTGCTGGAGGCCCGCCACCCCTCCACGGGCAGGTCGAACTTGCGCACCAGGCGGCTGGCGAAGGGGGCCTCGTTGAAACGTGCCAGGCGCACCGGACGCTCCGCCCGGGTGACGCGGATTCTGGCACCGACCGGCACGTCCAGGCTGCGTCTGCCGTCGCACCAGATCTCGGCGCCTCCGAAGCCCACTCGTTGGACCACGACCTCCATGCAGGAGTTGGGGCCCAGGACCAGGGGGCGGGTGAACAGGGCGTGCGCAGCCACCGGCACCAGGAGGAGTGCCTCGACCTCAGGCCAGATGACGGGGCCGCCACAGGAGAACGCGTAGGCGGTCGAGCCGGTGGGCGTGGCCATGATGAGGCCATCGCAACCGAAGGAGGACACGGCCTGGCCGTCAACACCGATGGCGACCTCGATCATGCGGGCGCGGTCGCGCTTCTCCAGGGCCGCCTCGTTGAGGGCCCAGTCGCGAGTGACCGTTCCGTCAGGACAGATGACCTCCACGTTCAAGGTGGTGCGGGTCTCAACCGTGTAGCGGCCGGCGACCAGATCTGCAACAACCTGCTCGATGCCGTCGGGGTCGGCCTCGGCCAGGAAACCGACGTGGCCGGTGTTGATGCCCACCAGGGGGATGTCCCGCTCACGGGCGATCTCGAAGGCGCGCAGGATCGTGCCGTCACCGCCGAGCACCAGGACGAGGTCGACGTGGTCTGTGCAGTCCGGGCCGACCGGCTCGACACCGTGGGCACGCAGCGCCGCTGAAGCCCGAGCCACAGCGGTGGTCGTTGGAGCACTGGGCCGGGGAACCGGAACGGGCTTGTCGTTGAGCTCGCGCTGCAGCAGCATGACGCGCGAGATCCTCCGGCAATGCTGCTCCGTTCCCGGTTGTTCCAAGGTCTGAAGGCCAGCCGACTCAGCCGGCCGCGATGCAGCACTGGTGTCTGAAGGGCTCAGCTTGCTCATGGGTGGGTCCTTGTTCTGCGTCGTCGTGGGCCGCCCGCCGCGGGTCCGGCGGCAACGGCATCCTCGATGCTGGAGCGCAGCTCGTCTCCGCACAGGTCCCCGGGGCAACCGGCACGGGAGGCGTGCATGCTCAGGAAGTACTCAACGTTACCGGCGGGACCCGGCAACGGGGAGGCGGTCACGGCATCCACTCCCACACCCAGGGCATGCGCTCGCTCAGCCACCGTCATGACGGTCTCCACGTGGAGATCCGGGTCGCGCACCACTCCCCCGTGCCCGATCCGATCCTTGCCCACCTCGAACTGGGGCTTGACCATGAGCAGAAGGTCGGCGTCGTCGGCTGCGGCACGCAGCAACGGCTCGAGGACCAGGGTCAGGGAGATGAAGGACAGGTCGCCCACGACCAGCTCCGGAGCCGGGGCGACGGCCTCGGGATCCAGCGTGCGGATGTTGGTGCGGTCCAGGGCGGTGACGCGAGGGTCGGAGCGCAGCGACCAGGCCAGTTGGCCGTAGCCGACGTCGACGGCCACCACGTGCTCAGCACCGCGGCGCAGGAGGACGTCGGTGAAGCCCCCGGTCGAGGCGCCGGCATCCAGGCAGCGGCGGCCCTCAATACGGGGCGCCAGACCGTGCCGGTCCAGCGCGTCCAACGCACCGGCGAGCTTGTGGGCGCCGCGGGAGACGTAGTCGTCTCCGGAGGGCACCAGGATCTCGATGGCCTGGGCCGGGTTGACCTGGCGGGCGGGCTTAGTGACGACCTCGCCGTCGAGGGTGACGTGACCGTCGGTGACGAGGGTGGCGGCGTGGGTACGGGAACGGGCCAGCCCACGACGCACGAGCTCTGAGTCGATGCGGATGAGCCGGGCCATGTCAGCCTTCCGCCTTGTGCAGGACGGAGGCGAGGTCCTCGTGGATGGCGGACAAGGCAGCTGCTCGCTCCTCCAGGGGCATCTGAGCGATCTCGGTGAGCTCGTCGGTGTGGTCATTGAGCCCTTGGGTCGCCGTCAGGGCGACATCGGCTCGCGGGGGCGCGGGCACCGGACGCCGAGGCGTCGGTCGGTGCGCGGGATCCGCCATCGCCGGCGTCTCCTCTCCGATGTCGGCTATCGACTCGTTGCGGCTCATTCCTGACTCCCATCGACATCGTTCGAGCTGCCGCGGCGTGTTCCTCTTCCCCTCCTGAGGAGCCTCTCCAGCCCCGGCCAGGCTCTCAGGGCTCGATCACCTCGATCTCGGGCAGCTCCAGCGCTGCGGTCTCGCCCGGGCGGCCCTGGGCGTCGGCCCAGTCCCAGGCGGCCACGGCGAGCGCCCGGTAGGAGTCCAGGTCAATACGCACGGGAGCGCCGTCCGGTGAGGACACGGCGCCGGCGCCCTGGAGCTCGAGCCCGGAGCCGACGACGCGGGCGCTGCGGTTGCCGACCCGCCACCACACCTGGCCGTCCTGCTCGGTTCGCACGGGCTCGGGGTGGGGCGCAGTCAGGCCACGCAGGTCGGTGTGAAGGAAGCTGGGACGCTCGGTGGCCGGCGCGGAGATGACGTCTCGCGCGTCTGAGACACCGGTGAGAACGTGGAGCCCGGGGATCCCGGCGGCCCGGGCCCCGACGTGGTCGGTGTTGAGCCGGTCCCCGACCGCCAGGGGCCTGGTCCCACCGGCCCGCTTGAGGGCACGCGTGTAGATGCCGGGGAAGGGCTTACCCCCGGCCAGGGGCTCTTTGCCGGAGGCGTGGACGACGGCGGCCACGAGGCTACCGTTGCCCAGGGCGAAGCCCCGTTCGGTGGGCAGGGTCGCGTCAAGGTTGGTGGCCACGTGGAGAGCCCCGGCATTGATGGCGTAGACGCCTTCAGACAGCAGTGTCCAGTCGACCGCAGGGTCCCAGCCCTGGACGACGGCGACCGGCTCGTCCTGCGCACTACTGGTCACCTGGAAGCCCTGGTCGAGGAGGGCCTGGCGGACACCGTCGCCTCCGACGACAAGCACCGTGGAGCCCGGTTCAACGTGCTCAGTGAGCATGGCGGCCGCGTCCATGGCGGCGCTGAAGACCTCCGACGCCTCGGCGGTGATGCCGTTGGCCGCCAGCTTGTCCACGACCGTTTGAGGGGCCCGTGAGGCGTTGTTGGTGACGAAGGACAGGTGCATGCCGGCCCTGCGGGCGGCGTTGACGTTGTCGGCGGCATAAGGCACTCGGGCCTCTCCGGCGAAGCACACGCCGTCAAGGTCCAGCAGGGCGACGTCGTAGACGGCGCACAGGGGCTGCTCGCTGCCCAGAAGGCTGGCGGGAGCAGCAGCGGCAGCGGCCTGGGGCATAGTCATCGGGGCTCCTCAGAAGCGTTGGTGGAAGGCGTCGGGGGTTCATTCGCGTCCTGAAGCAGTTCGGCCATCTCGGCCTCGACACGCTCGGCAAAGGACTGCGACCACTGGGCGTCCTCGTCCTGGTCCATAGGCTCATCGCGAGGCTCGAGGTCTGCTGAGGCCTCGTCCTGGACGGCCTTACCCGGAGCCTCTAAGGCCTCGCTCGGCTCACTCTCCGCCTCGTCGTTCCGGTCGCCGCCGGAATCGGTGGCGGCCTGAGTGTCGGAGCTCTCCGGAATGCCTTGCTCCTCGGCCTGGGAGTCGTAGTCGTCCTCGATATCGAAGACCTCGACCTCGTCCTCCTCCACCGGCTCAGGGCCGATACGGTCGCGGATGGCCTCCGCCTCCTGGTGCCGCCCAAGCTCCTCGAGCCGGTCGGCGCGCACCGAGTGCAGGCGTCTGAGGGTCTCGCTGTCAGAGGGGCGTGCCCTGATGGCGTCCTCGATGACGATCAGACCGAGATCGGTCTGGCCCATGTCGTGACGAAGACTGGAGACGACCATGGCCAGCTCGGCCCGTTCAATCTCGTCGAGCTGGCGTGGATCGGCCGCCTGAGCGGCTTGGAGGGCCTTGTCGACGTGGCCCAGTGCTCGCTCGCAGTCGACCTCGATCGCCCGGTGGAGATCGAGGCCGGACAGTCGCCTGGCGGCACGAATCTCTCGGAGCGCCTCGCTGTAGTGGCCGGCGAGGTATGCGGCGATACCTGTCGTCTCCCGGACGACGGCGACACGGCCCGCGTGGGAGGAGGCGTAGCGCGCGTGCTCATAAGCGGTCTGAGGATCGTCGTTGAGGAGACGCTGAACCATGACCAGATGCCGGGCAACGTTCTCCGCGTTGGCGCGGCCCAGGGCACGCAACTCGGCCCGCGCACCGCGCTCAAGATCTGCGGGCTCGACGTCGTCCGGAACCTTGGGCTCGGGGACGCGCTGACGCTGCGGCGGGCGACCTCGACGATCGTCCCGTCTGTCCCGCGAGTCCTTACGCCCGGAGTGATCGTTGAAACGACCTGGTCTCCTACCGCTACGGTCAGCGCGCCTGTCACCGTTGTCCCCGTCTCGACGCCGTTCACCGCGCCAGTTGTCACGGTGCCGGCGATCGTTGCGAGGAGAGTGTTCGCCATGGCCCGACCGCTGGGAGTACCCACGGGAGCCGTAGGACTCATCATCCCGTCCTCCACGCTCACTGCGCCGAGAGTGTCCTTCATCCCCCGTGAAACGGCTGCGTGCGCCGAAGCCGTGCCGCTCACCGCTGCGACGACGCCGACCTGCGTCGCCGTGGTCCGACCCGTGCTGACGGTCCTGATACACCATGGTCCTTCTTTCACTCCGGGACTGCCGTCAGTTCCCCCGCTGTCCTTGAATACCTGGGAGGAGCCTACCTGGAGCGAGGCTCTCAGGCGTAACGAGACCCGGTAACACGCAGTGTGGCGCGCGCTGTTTGGAGCTGAGTGCTGTGTTGTGTGTGGGTATATAGGGGTATCGGGTCGGTTCCCACATCTGTTGTGGGAACCGACCCGATACTGGTGGTTTGTGCTCGGTGGTGTCCTACTCTCCCGCACCCTGGCGGGTGCAGTACCATCGGCGCTGTCAGGCTTAGCTTCCGGGTTCGGGATGGGTGCCGGGCGTTTCCCTGTCGCTGTGACCACCGAGACGACTGTATGGGCAGTGCTGCATTGTTGTCTGTGTTGTGGTGACGGTTATTCGGTTGTGTTCGGTCTGGTGCCTGCCCACCACACGCTGTGCTGTGTTGTGGTGCGTGTGGTTGGTGGTTGGGTTGGGTGTGGACCGTATAGTGGACGCTCGCGTTTACTGCTTGTGCTCACCCCCGCTGTTTTTCGTCCCGCGTGCCGTCTTGCGGCGGGCGCGTGCGTGCTTGGGGGGTGTTGTTGTTTGTGTTGGCCTATTAGTACCAGTCAGCTCTGTCAACCGTTGCCGGTCTTCCACTTCTGGCCTATCAACCCAGTAGTCTGCTGGGGGCCTACCAAGAAGGACAAGTCCGTC
>NZ_JASPEP010000017.1:0-58645 GCF_031292835.1 Actinomyces stomatis | reverse complement strand
CTTCTTCTCCAGTAATCCCCGAGCTTCGTGCAGTGCTGAGCAGGACGTCGGGGATACCCTCGGCCAAGCACCGCAGTGAGTTCGAGCCCCGGGCCTTCAGTGGTCGTACTCGCGGTGGACGCCGCCTCCGACGCTGGCCGCCAGGATGCCGCGGCCACGGGCCAGCAGCCGGGCCCCCTTGGCCGCATGCCGGGGGCTGCCGATGACGGTTCCAGTGGCGGTGCGCAGACCGCCGACGACGATACGCACTAGGCCACCGGCAGCGGCCCGGGCCCGGATGGTCGGCTGAGCCCCGCCACCGGCCAGGGCCAACTCGACGCGCACCGAGGTGGCGGCGTGGGAACGCTGCCGCCGCAGAATCCAGGGGCGAGTAAGGCGTGAGGCCGGCACGTGGTCACGCACGCGCGCCTCATCGCACCAGCGGATGACGCCGCCGGCGGCGCTCAGTCGGCGGGTGAAGAGCGTGTCCTCTCCCCCAGTGGCACCGAAGGCCTCATCGAAGCGCAGCCCGGCCCGGCGCACGAAGCCCAGGTCCAGCAGCAGGCAGTTGGAGGCCGCCACCGGGCGGACCGTGCCGGTGGGCCAGGTCCTGCGCACGAAGAACTCGCCCTGACGCACCCACGCCTCGGGCTCGACCTCGTAGACGGGGATGACGGGCCCGGCCACCGCCTGGCAGCCAGTGGAGGCCCACAGCCCCACGAGGGCGGCGAGCCAGCCGGGCTCGGGCTCCTCGTCGTCGTCAATGAAGACGAGCAGGTCGCACCCATCGGTCTCGTCAAGGGCGCGGTTGCGCACCGCCGCCACGCCGGGCCGCTCCTCAACGACATAGCACAGGCTCACGGTCCCAGGCTCCATCGGTCCCTCCGCGGAGAAACGCACCTCCGCCCCGGCCTCAGCCGCCGCGGCGAGGGCGGCCTCGCGCCCGGTGCCCTCGGCGTCGTTGTCGATGACGAGGACCTCGACGTCGCAGACGCCCCTACCGGCCGCCCTGTCCGTACCCGTCGCGTCCGCAGCATCGCCCTCAGGTTCGCCGGCCTCGGCGCTCAGGCCGCCAACCAGCTCACCGGCCTGCTCCAGGACCCCAATGACGGCCCGCTTCAGGTCCTCCGGGCGCCGGAAGGTGGGGATGACGATCGTCAGCCGGCTCATGCGCTCCTCCTGCCGGCCGACGTTGTGCTCCGCCGGCGGCGGGGGCGGCCGTACTCGCGCACGTGCCCGCCCAGCGCACCCACGACCATTCCCAGTCCCCCGCGTGAGGAGACCTCGTAGCGGGCCTGGGCGGGCACATCACCGCGGATACGGGCCACACCGGCGCGCACCCCGTCGACACCGGCCTTGGCCAGTCCCTTGGCGCCGTACCCCAGGCGCAGCCTGAGCCGCGAGAGCCGGCCGGAGGCACCGCCGTCGGCGGGCCCTGCCGTGTCGATGCGCACCCGGGCCCAGGACGAGCCCGAACGCAGGGAGCGCTCCAGCACCCAGGTGCGCCGGGCGCGGGCCGCGGGCACGCGCTTGGTGACGACCGCCCCGGCCGCGAAACGGATGACGCCGCCGGCGCGGGTGAGCTGGCGGGTGAACAGGGAGTCCTCGCCGCCAGTGAGCCCGTAGCGCGGGTCGAAGCGCAGCCCCAGGTCCTCGACGACGGCCAGGTCCAGGAGCAGGTTGCCGGTGTCGGCGCTGCGGACCTGGGCGCCGTCGGCGGCCTCCCAGGAGTCGAAGGCGCCTGAGGCGGTGACCCACGGGGAGGGGTCGACCTCGAAGGTCGGCGGCGTGGGGCCGGTGACGGCGGCGCAACCCTGGTCGCGCCAGGTGCTCACGAGGGCCTTGAGCCAGCCCGGCGAGGGGATCTCGTCGTCGTCGATGAAGATGAGGGCGTCGGAGCCGTGGGCCTGGCTCAGGGCGCGGTTGCGTCCGGCCACGATGCCCGGCTCGGGCTCGTGGACATAGACCAGCCTCGACGTCGCAGCCGCGGTGACCGTATCAGCCCGCCCTGCTGGCTCCGACGCCTCCGCCTGCTCGCCTGCCAGCGCAGCCCGGGCTGCCTCGACGACGGCCCGAGCCCCGGCCTGCGGGTCGTTGTCCACGATGAGCACGCTCGCCGTCGTCTGCGCGTCGGAGACGTCGTCGGCCTGAGCCAGCAGCTCGGGGATCACCTGGGCGAGGTAGTCGTTTCGGCGGTAGGTGAGCATCGCGATGGTCAGGTGCACGTCCAGCCCCGTCCTTCCTCCCGCCTGCCGGCGGATCGCGGCGTGATATCAGGGTCTAACGGTACTATCACGAACCGGGTGCGCCCCACGGCGAGAGCACCCGGGACACGACGTCGCACCACCGGCCCCTCGGAGGCGTGACGCCCGCAGCAACCGATCCCGCCTGCACCACTCCGACACCGTCCTGCACCAGGAAGGCTCCTGCTCCAATGACCGCCACCCCTGACCCCGCCCAGGGCACCGACTCCGCTGAGAACTCCGAGCCGACCGGCCCCAAGACCAGCGCTCCGGCCAAGACAGTCGAGATCACCGAGGCGTCCGGCGGGCTCTCCGGTGGCGAGCTGCTCTCGCGCACGGCGGTCATCGTCGTCAGCTACGACTCGGCGGCGCTGCTGGAGCGCACGCTGGTGCGCGTGGCCGAGGAGTCCCCCGAGGCCCGCATCATCGTCGTCGACAACTACTCCACGCCCACCGCCCGCGAGGAGCTGGTGGCACTGACCTCCTCACGGGGCTGGGAGGCAGTCCTGCCGGAGACGAACACCGGCTTCGGCGGCGGCATGAACCTGGGGGCGGCCAGGGCCCGCGAGCTCGGCGCCGACCTGCTCGTCCTGCTCAATCCCGACGCCGTCATCGCCCGGGCCGACCTCATCCGTCTGGCGGCGAGAGCGCACGCGGACAGACTCGCCCTGGTGGCGCCGGTGCTCAAGGACTCCGGAGGCCGCATCGTCTCCGACGGGATCGTCGTGTGCCTGGCGGACGGCTCGATGCGCTCGCGCCGCTCACCGCGCCCGATTCCTCCGGGCGGTACGCAGCCGTGGCTCTCGGGGGCCTGCCTGGCTCTGTCGGCCGACCTCTTCGAGGCCGCCGGCGGCCTGGACGCGCGCTACTTCCTGTACTGGGAGGACGTGGACTTCTCGGCCCGGGTGCTGGCGGCCGGAGGCAGCCTGGCCCTGGTGCGCGACGCCGTCGCCGTCCATGACGAGGGCGGGACCCACTCCGAGGGCGACCAGTCCGATCGGGCCAAGTCGGACATCTACTACTACTACAACGTGCGCAACCGGCTACTGTACGCCGGGCTGCACCTGGACCGGGCCACGCAGCGCCGGTGGGTGGCCACCGCGGGCCGGGCCGCCCGCGAGATCGTCCTGCGAGGTGGCAGGCGCCAGCTCCTGAGCACTCGCCGCCCGCTCCTGACGGCGGCGCAGGCCACCCGTGACGGAATGAGGCTCCTGCGTGCTGCCCGTCGCGGCGAGCTGCCCGACGTCGACGAGCCCCTCATCCGCGGCTGACTCAGCCGCTGCTTCGGCGTCCCGCCGCCGGCTCGACGCCGACGACGGGACGCCCCTGGCTGTCCGCCCGCCTCACAGGTAGTGGGCGCGCAGGTCCTCAGGAGTCGTGGGCGAAAGATCGGCGAGCGTCACGTCGAAGACGGTGCGCGCACCGGACTCGCCGCGGGCGGCCAGCCTCGCCACCGCACGCGCCGTGGCGACCAGGACCGAGCCGGTGAACTCCGGGTTGGAGCCGAGCTGCAGCTCGAAGCTCATGGTCTCGGCGACGCCCTCGGAGGTGTGCCCGCGGCGGATGACGGAGCCGCCGTGCGGAATCCCGGAGTGCTCGGCGGCCAGCTCCTCGGCGGTGATGAAGGTGACGGTGGTGTCGTAGTCGGCGAAGTAGTTGGGCATCTCCACGATCTCCCGCTCGATGCGGGCCAGGTCAGCGCCCTCCTCAGCCACCACGTAGCAGTCGCGCGTGTGCATGGAGCGGGTGGTCAGCTCGACGTCGTCGCCGGCCTTGACCGCGGCGACGGTGGCCTCCACCGGGCGGGTGTACTGCTTGGCGTCCACGACGCCGTCGATGCGGCGCAGGGCGTCGGAGTGCCCCTGGGAGACACCGGGCCCCCAGAACGTGGTGGTGGCGCCGTCGGGCAGAACGGCCTCACCCAGGACCCGCAGCATGGAGAACAGACCCGGGTCCCAGCCGGTGGAGATCAGGGCGACGTGACCGGAGGCCTTGGCGGCGGCGTCGACGGCGGCGAAGTGCTCGGGGATGCGGGCGTGGGTATCGAAGGAATCGACCGTGTTGAACAGGGCCGCGGCGGCCGGGGTCTGCTCGATCAAGTCGGTGGCCGAGCCTCCGCAGTTCAGGCAGACGTCGACCCTGTCGGCCCAGGCGGCCATGTCATCGACGTGGGCGACGGGAGTCCCCTGGGTGGCGACGGTGGCCGGGTCGCGCCGGGTGAAGACGACGGCGACCTCCATGTCCGCGTTCTTGGTGATGGCCTGCTCGACGCCGCGGCCGAGGTTGCCGTATCCGTTGATCGCTACCCTGATCATGGTTCCTCCTAGTGGGTCCTCGCTACAGGGTGATCCTAGGGACGCACCGTGTTGCCTCCGTGTGACATGTCGGGGAGTGGCCACCTCTTGGACGCCGGGGCCGCGGATACAGCACGCACCGACACGGGGCGGGCCGGGAAGCTCCTGAGATCTTCCCGGCCCGCCCCGTATGCGCACTGCGCTCGACGGCGTCAGCGCTGCTTGATGGTGACCTTGTCGACCGCCAGGGTCACGGTCTCCGGCCCGGCCGAGCTGGACATGTAGGTGGTCAGCCCCACGGTGCCGGCCTCGTTGAGGGTCTTGTCGTTGTCGACGGCCTCGATCCCCCACTCGGCGGGTTCGGCGTCACCGGCCCAGAGCTTGGCCTGGATGTTGGTCGACTCCGCACCGTCGACCACCATACGCAGGTGGAGCGGCTGACCGGCCGTGTAGGGCTGCGTCAGCACGTAGGAGCCCAGGGAGGTCTCCCGACCCTTGACCACGCGCGAGACCGTGACCACCGGGTTGCCGGTGCTGCCGATGCGGACCGTGGCCTGGTACTGACCGGCCTTGGTCGTGCGGGCGGCGTAGGAGATGAAGGCACCGTTCCCGGACGGCACCGCGTCCAGGGAGAAGTCCACGACGGCGTCGGTGGAGGTCGACTTGATCGGATCGGAGATGATGGAGGCCGAGGAGCGCGGACCGGCCATGGCGATCCGACCGCTGGTGCCGTCGACGGAGAATGCCGCCGCGTTCCAGGTGGTCTTCCACTCACCGCCGGCCTTGGCCTTGCCCCAGCCGCCGTTCACGCTGCGCTCGAAGGGGTCCTCCAGCAGAGCGCTGCCCTCGGGCTGCTTGTCCTTGCCCTTATCCTTGCCGGCGTTGTCCTTGCCGTTGTCCTTGCCGTTGTCCTTGCCCTTGTCCGGCTCGACCTGCTTACCGGTGGCAGCGGTGTAGTGCTCGGCGATCTGCCGTGCGGACAGCGGCGTGCTGTAGACGGCGGCCTCGTCGATGTCGGCCTGGATGTTGGTGTTGGAGGGCTGGCCGTTGACCCCGCTGAGGGCGTCCCCGCCGATGCGCCAGTAACCGGAGTAGCTCTGTCCCTCAGTCATGGAGCCGTCGAAGGCGGCGAGGTTGCCGTCCACGTAGAGCATGGCGCCGGTGGTGGGACTCATGGAGGCCACGATGTGGTGCCACTGTCCGTCGTTGTAGCTCTTGGGAGTCGTGATGGTGGTCAGCTTGCCCGGATAGAGCATGAAGCTGAGCGTGCCGTCATTGCGCATGTACACCACGCGGTCACGGCTCCACGACTGGTTGGCTGCAGAGGAGCCGTAGCCCATGATATGGCCACCCGAGGTGGAGTTCGTGCGGACCCACGCCTCCATGGAGAAGGCGGTGGGAGCCTGGGAGGCGACGCGCGTCGCGGCGTGCGACTTGTTCCCACTGTCCGAGGTCAGGCCCAGCGAGGCCCCCGAGTCCAGGACGGACTTGCTTCCGCGCTTGTAGGCCTTGCCGCGGATCGTCAGGTTGCGCTGGCCCACGAAGTCCTCGGCCTTGTCGCCGTCGGTCTCGTCGAAGGACCAGTAGTGGGCGGCGCCGTCGGCCAGGACGCGGGCACCGTACTTGCTCAGGCCCTGGCCCTCACCGGCCTTGACCGTCACCCAGTCCGAGACCGTGGAGGCCCCCCACTGGTCAGTCACCTGGACCCGGTAGCGGTGGGTGCTTCCGGGCTCGACGACGTCGGTGGCGCTGAGATCGGAGCGCTCCCAGAAGCCGGCGCTCACCGTCTGGCTGGTGACCGGCTGACCGTTCATGGCGTCGCGGTAGACGTTGTAGGTCAGGGCCTTGTCGTCCCTGTCCCAGTTGGCCTTGAAGGACAGGGAGACGACCCCGGCGCGCGGCGAGGAGCCGGTGACCTTGAAGGCACCGCCCTTGTCCATCGGGCCCTGCTTGTTCGGGGCGATGTCGCGGCGGGCGAATCGCACCAGCCCCTGCTGGGCAGCGCCGTTGACGGCCAGGAACTCGCCGCCGTAGACGACGTACTTGTCGTTGCCCTCAACGGTCCAGGTCGCCTGGATGGCACCGGAGATCTTGCCCGGCGTGAAGTCGGGGTAGAAGTTGAGGTTGGTGGTGGCGTTCTGCCCGGCGTAGTTCTTGTAGCCCGCGGCGCTGTTGTCCTTCACCGTTCCAGTGGCGGCGTTCGTGTAGGCCACCGCGTTGTGGTAGTGGTAGGAGACGTCCGGGAAGCCCCCGATGTTGGAGCAGTCGTGGGAGTGGCTGGCGGCGTAGACGACGTCACCGGCGGGCAGGACGTCGTAGGAGTCGCCGTGGCAGTCAGCCATGTAGTCGATGTCCCCGGTGGTCCAGTTCAGACGCATGACGCCTTCGAAGGTGCCGAGCCGGGAGTAGCTCGCCGCGTACAGGCCCTGCTCGTCGGCCTTGACGCTCATGACGGAGGCCTCGGCGCCGGCGCCGCGGACCACGCTGGAGACGTTGTTCTTGCGCAGGCTGCCGTCCTTCTCGAAGATGGCGATCCCGTGACCGGGCTTGTCGCTGCCTCCGACGGACTCGAAGGCCCCGCCGATAGCCACGGCCGAGCCGTCAACGGCTTCGACGATGCTACGCACGTAGTAGTTGTCGATCTTCGGCGCGAAGTTCGTCAGCTGCTGGCTGCCCAGGTTGAGCGCGGCGACGCGCTGGCGGGCCGAGGAGTTGATCTGAGTGAAGGCCCCACCGATGTACAGGGTCTGTCCGTTAGGGGAGACACTCAGGGCCTTGACGCTGCCGTTGGCCGAGGCGCCCAGCGGAGCGCGCTGACCGTCGGAGGTCCTGACCGCTCCGACGCGCCAGGCCGTCTGGTTGTTCAGTGTCGTGAACTCGCCGCCCAGGTAGAGGGTCTGACCATCGGCGGAGGCGGCAATGGTGTTGATGGTGCCGTTGGTGGTGGGCGCCCAGTCGACGATCTCACCGGTGTTGATGTTGTAGGCCATCGCGTTGCCGCGCGGTGTCTCGTTCTGACCGGCCGGCGATCCCGCCGGCCTCGCCGAGGAGAACTTTCCGACGGCATAGACGATGTCCCCGACCACGACCTGGTCCCAGACAATGCCGTTGATCTGGGCGGTGGGCAGGGCGTCGGCGGAGACGGTGCTGGGAGTGCCGGCGGCGCCGGCGGGAGCCGGATCCGCGGAGGCGGGGGATGCCGGAGCGAGCGTGACGGCACCAATGGGAACGAGAGCCGCGGCCAGCAGGCCGCTCAGGAGTCGGCGGGGGAGCTTCACAGGTATTCCATTCAGAACATACTCAGATCACGGACACACAACCTTACGAATGGCTGGTATTCCGCGCCCGGCCAGGGTCGACGGGCGCGCTCATCGTACACCGTCAACAACTTGCTCACCGCCCTTTTGGCGCACACCACAGGGCGGAACAATCCCGCAGCACACCGACCCTTCGCCCAAATGGCGCCATCATCCATACGTTTCAAGGAATCGGGTACACCCATAAGACCCTTCCATCGGAACTACCTTCTATATAGACAAGACTCAGGTTGTCTTCAGGACCGGTTCATTTCATGTCACAGCGAGGCAACAGTCGAGAACCTTCACCCGAGCTGTCCGAGCGGGTCGCGCGTCACACCAAGGCGCCGTCCGTTGCTCATGAAGGTGAGCAACGGACGGCGCCTTGATTGCAGACAAGAGGGAAGAGCGGCAACGCCCTCAGAGGACTCGTCCCGGATCAGCCGGCAGACCCCCTGAAGGTGGCGGCCCCACGGTCCGCACCCAGGTCGACGACGACCTTGACATTTCCTCGCTCCTCCGCCGGAATGACGAAGGCGCGATTGACGGTCACCGTCTGTCCGGCGGCAAGCGTGGCCGGCACCGCATCCGAGGCCGAGACGATCTCGCTGGCAGGCGTACCAGTACCCTCGCCGTAGTTGACGGTGGTGGACAGCACGCTGGCCAGCGGCATGTCCTGGCTGGACCTGTTCGTCACCTTCACCGGCACCAGGACTCCAGAGCCCCCCACCTCACCGGGCCCGCTGGCGAAGTCCTTCGCCTGCATCTGCCCCAGAGAGACCACCAGATCCCCGTCGACACGGACGGACTTGTCCAGGCCCACCTCAGGATACTCATCCTTCGACAGGTCACCGGTCTCAACGGCCTTGGGGTCGATCGAGGAGGCGTCCGGGGTGGAGACATCGTCCGAGGGAGACGGAGGCGCTGCCGTCGGCTTCGCGGTCTGAATCGTCGGCGTAGCGACATTCGAGGGAGCAGCCTGAGCAGAGGCCGAGCCACTGGCGGAAGCAGAGGCAGGGGCGGAGGGGCTGGCAGTGCTCTGGGACTTCCCGCTTCCACAGGCGGCCAGTCCCAGACCCAGCACCAGGATGGCGGGGAGGATCAGCATTCGAGTTCGAGACACGTGCCGAAGCGTACGACCTCTGCCGTGCACGACGCCGCCCTCTGCGGTCACTGAGTTCGGGAGCACACCACCACTGGCCATAGAACCGGATCGTTCAGAGGATAAACCGCAACGATCCGCCGACCCGACGGGCCTCATGGTCACCACCACCACCAGCCGTCGCCCTGGTTGTTCTCCTGGTCATCCTGATCCCAGCCGTCCTGGTTGTCCCAGTCGTCCTGCTTCTTCTTGTTCTTCTTGTCCTTCTTGTCCTTCTTGTCCTTCTTGTCCTTGCCGCCGTCGTTGTCGCCGTCGTCCCCGTTATCGCCGTTATCCCCGTTGTTGCCGTTGTTGCCGCCCTCATCACCGGGGTTGGGGGCGTTGACATCGCCTCCACTCATGGAGAAGCGGACGATGCCCTGCTGCCGGGTGCCGTTGACCGCGACGAACTCCCCGCCGTAGACGAGGTACTGGCTGTTGCCCTCAACGGTCCACACCGCCTGGCTCAAGCCGCTGTACTCGCCGACCTGGAAACCCGGCAGGAAGCCGTTGTACTGCGTGGGGGCGGGCAGTCCCGCATAGTCGCTGTAGCCGGGGGCCGTGTTGGAGCTCACAGTGCCCGTCGCCGTGCTGGAGAAGCCCACGGCATGGTGGTAGACCCCCTCCGTTTCTGAGCGGTCGGGGAATCCACCGATGTTGCTGCAGTCGTGAGTGTGGCTGCCGATGTAGATGACGTCATTGGTGGGCAGCACGTCGTAGGTGTCACCGTGGCAGTCGGCCATGAGGTCGATGTCCCCGGTGGTCCAGCTGGCACGGAACATCCCCTCGAAGGTCCCCTCCTGGGAGTATCCGGTGCCATAAAGGCCTCGGGAGTCCGATTTGAGGCTCATGATCCCAGAGTTCGACCCCGCGTTGCGGATGACGCTGGAGATGTTGGTGTGCCGCAGAGATCCGTCCTTCTCCAGGACGGCGATGCCGTAGGCGTCGGAGGATCCTCCCACCGAGGTGAAGGAGCCACCGATCGCCACTGCGGAGTTATCAGTGGCCACCGTGATGGAGCGAACCAGGGAGTCGTCGACCTGAGGGGCGAAGCTGGTCACCTTGTTCGTCTTCAGATCCACGGCACCGGCACGCTGACGCGACGCGGAGTTGACCTGGGTGAAGGAGCCGGCCAGGTACAGGGTGGAGCCGTCGGGTGAGACCTCCAGATCCATGACAGCTCCGTTGGCCGATGCACCCAGCGGCTTGCGCTTGCCTGCGGCGTCCACCGCTGCCACCCGATAGACCGTCTCATCGTTGACGGAGGTGAAGTTGCCGCCGAGGTAGATGGTGGACCCGTCGGCCGACGCCTCGACCGCATTGATCTTGCCGTTGACCTTGGGGGCCCAGTCCAGCAGCGCACCGGTCGTGATGTCGAAGGCCATGGCGTTGTAACGAGGAGACTCGTTCTCACCGGCGGCAGCGCCGGCGGGGCGAGCGTTCTTGAACTCTCCGACGACGTAGACGGTATTGCCCACAACCGCCTGATCCAGGACGATGCCGTCGATCTGAGCGGTGGGCAGTGGCTGCGGGGAGGCGAGCGTGGTCTGCCCCGGGGCGGCAGCAGCCGGGGGCGCAACAGTAGGGGCGACGAGCGCACCAAGAGCAAGAGGGAGGGCGGTCAGGACCGCCCCCACACTGGAGACAGCGCGGGAAGGATGCACGAGTGCTCCGTTCTTAAGACGTGAGGGAACCTGGGTAAGTGGCGCGGTATGACGGGGCGGCCTCGCCGCAGCGAGACCGGCGCCGGCACGAGGCTATTACAGCGGTAACGCTTTGATAACGGTTCCGAGAGCCTTTGTTCCACCTCCCGTTGTGCAATCAATCACTTCTCATGCGAGGAGGTGCCTCCTACCCACTTTTCTCACAGATAGCCTCTCATTAACCGCCGCTGGGTTCCACACCTGATTCTTGGCAGGAATACTCAGTCCGCACCCAGGTGGTGTGGACCAGTCGATCGCGGCCCCTCCACCATAGTTCCGGCGCGCCGCCAGCGCGCCGCCCAGACTCAGCTTTCCAGGGCGCCGGAGGTAATAACGGGATGACTCGTTCGGCGCCTATCGGAGGCCACCTGCCTCTAGACTTCTGACCGAGTGTGCCGCGTGTCCGCGACGCAGCGAGTCCGCAGAAGCCTGCGAGCTCGAGGGCGAGAGCCCAGTACCTCGTCTCCGCGCCAATCGCCTCATCATCACTGTTACCACCGTCATCACCGCCTCCCCCGTCACCCTCATCGACAATCCTCGATCCTCCGCCACTGCCGTGACCGGTGGTCGCATCGATCGAGATCATTGGTTCCCATCCCTTACCGGCTCCGCCGCTCTTCGAAAGGACTCCGTTGACTGCTGTGAACCCCGACAGGCTCCGTATCGCCATGATCGGGACGCGAGGCGTCCCCGCCCGCTACGGAGGTTTCGAGACCGCCATTGAGGAGGTCGGCCGGCGCCTGGCCGACCGCGGTCATCAGGTCCTCGTCTACTGCCGCAACCCTGAGCCGGACACCCCGCTCCCCCGCACCTACCTGGGGATGCGGCTGGTCGAGCTGCCCTCGGTCAAGAACCGCAGCCTGGAGACCCTGTCCCACACGGCCCTGTCGGTGGCCCACCTGCTGCGTCGCACCCACCCGGACGCGGCCTTCGTCTTCAACGCGGCGAACTCCCCCTTCCTGCCGGCCCTGCGCGCCGCGCGCATTCCGGTGGCCACCCACGTCGACGGCCTGGAGTGGCGCCGCGGCAAGTGGGGCCCCACCGGTAAGCGCTACTACCGCGCGGCTGAGGCCCTGGCCGTGCGGTACTCCGACGCACTCATCGCCGACGCCCAGGGCATTGCCGACTACTACACCGACGAGTTCAACGCCCCCACCGATCTTCTCTCCTACGGGGCACCCCGCATCTCCGCCGACACCTCGCGCCTGGCCGAGCTGGATCTGGCCCCCAAGGGCTTCCACCTGGTCGTGGCCCGCTTCGAGGTGGAGAACCACGTCGACGTCATCGTGGACGGGTACGTGCGCTCCGGGGCCGCGCTGCCGCTGGTCGTCGTCGGATCGGCCCCCTACGCCGACGACTACACCGCCCGCATCGAGTCCCTGGCCGACAGCCGGGTCCGCCTGCTCGGCGGCCTGTGGGACCAGGAACTGCTCGATGCGCTCTACTCCGGCGCCCTGGTCTACTACCACGGCCACTCCGTGGGCGGAACGAACCCCTCGCTCCTGCGCGCCATCGGCGCCGGGGCCGCGGTGGATGCCTTCGACGTCTCCTTCAACCGCGAAGTCCTGGGCGGGGCCGGACGCTACTGGACCTCGCCGGATGAGGTGGCCGCCCTGGTCGTCTCCGCCGAGTCCGACGTCGAGGCCCAGGCCGCACGCGGTGAGGAGTCCCGCGAACGAGCGGCCCTCTACGACTGGGACGAGGTGGCCTCCGGCTACGAGGCCCTGGCCCGGCGCCTGGCCCTCGAGGGCCCCACCCGCCGTCGCCCCTCCGGGCGCCGCACCGGGAAGGTGAGCCGATGAGCCGGAACGGGGCGGGCGGTGTGCGCACCAGTGCCGCCCGGATCCTCGTGGCCCACCCCTCCCCCGACCTTTACGGTTCGGACTGGCAGCTGGTGGAGACCATTCACGGACTCATCGAGACCGGTCACGAGGTCCTCGTGGCCCTCCCCCAGGACGGCCCCCTGGTCGAGGTGCTGCGCGACGCCGGCGCGCGCGTGGCCGTCATGCCCTTCACAGTCCTTCGCAAGGCCCTGCTGAGCCCCACAGGTCTGACGAAGCTGTCCGCGCAGGCCGCCCCGGAGATCGCCCGCCTACGGGCGGTCATCCGCGCCAGCCGCGCCGAGGTGGTCCTCACCAACACGGTGACGATCCCCTGGTGGCCGGTGGCCGCGAGCGCGGCCGGCGTCCCGGTGCTGGCCCACGTGCACGAGGCCGAGGACACCCAACGACGGATCATCCGCGCCGGGCTCAACGCCCCGCTTCTAGCGGCCTCCCGGATCGTGGCGAACTCCGGGGCGGCCCGCGACGCACTCCTGGACGCCCAGCCGCGCCTGGCCTCGCGCACGGAGGTGGTCCATAACGGGGTCGCCGGACCGGACCGGCCTCTGGAGCCGCTGCGCCCCAGGCAGCCCGGTGACTCCTTCCGGATCGCCATGGTGGGCCGGCTGTCCCCGCGCAAGGGTGTAGACGTGGCTCTCGACGCCGTCGGGCTGCTGCGCCGCTCGGGGGTGGATGCCTCCCTGAGCGTATGCGGCTCGGTCTTCCCCGGTTACGAGTGGTACGAGGCCGAGCTGCGTGAACGCGCCGGCCAGGACGACCTGAAGGGGCATGTCGAGCTGCTGGGTTACGTGCACCCCACCTGGCCGGTGCTGGAGGCCGCAGACGCCGTCGTCGTGCCCTCCCGGGCCGAGCCCTTCGGGAACACGGCGGTCGAGGCGATGCACGCTGCCCGACCACTCGTGGCCTCCCGGGTCCAGGGACTGGCCGAGGTCGTCACTGATTCGGTGACCGGTCTGCTCGTGCCCACCAACGACGCGCAGGCCCTGGCCGACGCCCTCGGCTCCCTGGCGGCCGACCCGTCCCTGGCCGGTCGGCTGGCCCAGCAGGGCGAGCGCGAGGCCGCCGAGCGGTTCTCCGTGGCCGGGTACCGCGCCACCATGACCCGGATCGTCGACGAGCTCCTCAAGCGCTGAGGCCCCTGGCTCGTCAGGTCGGGCGGGAGAGCTCAGCCCGCCCGACCTCACCGGCAGACGTCCCGCCCGCTGAATGAGCCGCAGGATGTCAGCGCTGAGCAGGGCGCAGCGGGTCCTCGGCCAGTCCCAGGGACAGGCTGAACTCGCCGTCCAGGGGCTGGTCGGGCCGCTCGAAGGGGACGACGCCGTCGCACAGGAAGACGGCCATCTCCACGAAGCTGGAGAAGGAGGCCCCGATGAGGTGCTGGGAGCTGGCCAGCAGGTAGAGGTCGACCAGGCCCGAACGCACGCCCTTGACGGTGTTGTATCCGCCCTTGTCGGTCAGGAAGACGCAGCCATCGAACTCTCCGGCCAGCTGCTCCTGGGCCTCGGGGGTGTCGCAGGACAGGAAGAAGGGGACGTCGGGGTGGTCGGCGCGGATCTGGCGCATCCTGTTGGCGAACCACTCCACTGGTGAGGACTCGATGGTCTTGGCGTGGGAGACCGCGTGGGTGCGTACCTGGATGCCGACGTAGGGGCGTCCCCGCAGGTGGGCATCGTAGAGGGAGAGGACCTCATCGGCGATCTCGTCGACGGGGGTGAGCTCGCGCAGCCGCTGGGTCCAGGGGCGCGGCCCGGTGGGTGTGCCCTCCTCGTCGCCCCCTCCGCTCCAGGACGGGTCCTCCCAGGTGACGGGCAGCCCGTGGGAGTGGATCTGCCACAGGTGGCGGCGGCGCAGCTCGGCGGTGATCCGGACGCCCTTGGGCTGTCGGTACCGGGCCAGGGGAAGGAGCGCCCGGGAGGTCAGGCGCGATACGGGGCTGCCCCCTTCGAAGCGCCACAACTCATCCATCCGGGGGCCGAAGTACTCGTCCGTGCTCCACACGTAGTAGAGGTCGCGGTCCTCGACCCGGGCGAGCTCCTGGGCGGACAGCAGCGCGCGCACGCGGTTGCCCAGTCCATCCTTGCGTCCCGTATAGACCAGTAGCGCCTTGCGGCCGGTAAGCAGAGACATAAGATTCCTTAACAGACGATTGAAGGAGGAGTTTTGGTAGGGATCTCAACAGGAGTGCCGGCGAGGCGATGAGCTACTGGAGGTCGTTGCGCAGGTCGCGGTACCACTTGGGCAGGGCCAGGGCCACGTAGCCGGTGTACCCCAGAAGCATGATGCCGTACACCCACAGGAAGGCCGTGGGGACGAAGCGGGTCATGAGCACGAAGCACATGAGTCCGTAGTCCGTGGGAGCCGACAGGACCGACTTGATGATGCCGGGACGGGCCTCATCCTTGGCCAGAGGAGTACCGCCGTGATAACGCAACTGATATGTCAGAATGTAACTGAAGAAGTGAATATTCTGAATCGCCCCGAAAGCGAGCGGAATAAGCAGAACCTGGGGCGGCAATTCCGTGAAACGGAACAGCGAGATTGCAATGGCTCCATGAATTGTCGAGAGCTTAATAACGTCGGCGACATGGTCGAGCCATTCACCGGCTTTTGACCCTCCATTGCGCAATCTCGCCAGCTGTCCGTCTGCGGCGTCGAGGGCATATCCGAACATGAGCAGCAGGGCGGTCGCCACGGCGGACACGGCTGTAGGACGCCACAGGGCGATGAGGGCGATGCCGCTGTAGGTGCACAGTGCCGACAGGACCGTCACCTGGTCCGGGGTCGCGCCCAGCCGGTGGGCGATGGCGGCCAGGACCCGACCTGCGGGGCGGTTGATGATGCGGGAGTAGAGGGGGGCACCGGCCTTGGACTTCTGAGCCCGGGACAGGGCCCTGATGTTCTCGGCGATGGTGGGGGAACCAGCAGGGGAGCTCATGAGGCTTCTCCTTGAGCGGGGCCCGGGGAACCGGGCCGGGTGTTGGACTGATGAGGAACGACGAGATGAGGGAGTCGGGGGACGTCAGGGAGCGACCGGGCAGGAGGACGCGGCGCCGGCGCCCAGGTGGCACGAGCCGACTCGGCGCCGTCGGCCGACGAGGAGGGGGTCACTGCCGCGCCAGCTCTCGACGACGCCTGGCCACGTCCCGGCGCACCCACCAGGCATACGGGATGATCTGGCACAGGATCACCGAGATCACCGAGCCCAGGATAGGTCCGGCCGCATCGTAGCGCCCAATGAGGGCCCAGGAGATGGCGAGGTTCATCGGCACCAGGACGAGCACCGGGACGACCTGGAACTGCAGTCCGCGCGGGTCGGTCATGTACATGCCCAGCGGCTGCTTGCCCGCCTCGACGGCGACATAGGCGGCGAAGGCCCACACGAGCGCGGCCGGCAGGACGATCTTGCCGTGGGACATGACCCGGGCGGCCCAGGGGGTGACGGCGACGAGGGCGAGAGCCAGGAGGAAACCGCCCCCACTGAAGACGATGGCCGGCTTGAAGGGGCTCTCGATGCGCTTGTCGGCCCGAGCTCTGGCGAACATGGGCCACATGGCGACACCGGCCGCCATGACCGTCTGAGTGAGCATGTTGAACAGGTTGTTGGCCAGGTTGTACTCGGCCAGGGCCTGCGACTGCCCCAGGTGGGACAGGAGGAGCCGGTCGGTCTGGAAGGCGATCGGGATGGCCAGGGACTGGAGCAGCTGGGGGCCCGCGGTGTTGACGATGCGCACGCCGCGCACGCTGCGGACACGCGGCACGTCCCTCAGGGCGCCTTTGAACAGCGGACGAGTGGCGCGCCAGGCGACGACGATGCAGATGACCGACACCAGGGCGTTGGCGATGTAGGAGTAGATGGACACGGCGTTGCCACGCCCCAGACCAGTGACGATGGCCAGCAGCAGGAAGCAGGACATGGCCGGGGAGACGACCCCCTGACTGATGACCTGCGTGGTCGAGCGCCCCAGGCCGATGATGACTCGCTGCCCCACGGACAGCGGCAGGGCCGCGGCGTAGATGATGAGACAGACGGTGGCGGTGAGGCCGCCGCCCTCCATGAGCTTGTCGCCCAGCAGCCAGGGCCAGGCGCCCAGCAGCATGATGACGATGCCGATGGTGCTGATGACCAGGGCGGAGCCGAGCAGCACCCGGACGGCGGTGGTGATCGTGCGCCGCACGGTCGAGTCGTGGGCCGGGTCGGTCGAGCCCGCCACCGTGTTGAGGATGACCGCGCCGATGCCCAGGTCGGTGAAGGGCATGAGGGTCGGGAAGGTGGCCAGCAGACCGTATTGGGCAAAGGCGTCGGCCCCAAAATGCCTGATGATGAGACTGGTGTTGACCAGCCCGAAGAGGCCCGAGACGCCCATGACCACCACCTTGGCCACGGCTGTGGTTCCCACAGACGACCAGCTGGCGCCTGACGACGACCCCCGCCTGAAGGCCCCGCCGAGCCTCCTCAGCGGCGAACGACGAGGAGCCCGGGGCGGGATCGCCCCACCACTCGCCTCAACCGTCGAGAGGCTTGCGGCGCCTGAGGTGCCCACAGGTGGTCGGCGGTCGCCGGCGCCCGACGGGGCGTCACCGGCCTCCGCCTGAGGCGAGGCCGGCTCGGAGGCCGGCACAGGCGCCGAGGAACTCGACTGGGTCACATCGCACTCCTGATGTTGTAGGAAGGTCACAATCCGGCATCGGAAAGATCCTCGAAGACAGGCACGAGAGTAGACGCATCAGGATCGGCGACCTGCTATCTTTTGTTTATCGTCTTGTGACATAGACCGTCCCCCACCCAACCCCCCTTGGCACAACCCCAGCAAACCGGCTCTGACCAGCCAAAACACTGCCTGCTGGAAGAACCCTGAAAGGTCTCTTACAGGTGCATTGACGTCCCCATATCGTTGCTCACCTGTAACATACAGATACCTCAGAAACATCTCGACTCCTCATCTTGCCCCTGCGATCTTGGCCACTTCCCACAAATAACGTCCACTAGAGTTAGTAGCATTCTAAAACGCTGCTGTTCACGACGTCCCGTCAGCACTAGCCGACCAGTTATTGCCCACCCTCGATCATCCCTGCGGAGTCCACCTTGTCTAGTTCGACCCTGACACTGCCCCAGCGCGAGCAGCACCGGCGTCCCTCGACAGCAGCAGCAGCCGACGCCACCTCCCCCACCGCTCCGCGCAGTCCTTGGGCACGCACGCGCCACGACCTCGTCATCTGGCTCGTCCTGTCCGACCTCTTCGCCGTCGCCGTCCCCTTCTGGCTCGCCCTCCTGGGTGGCCACCTACCACTGGTCTGGTCTACGACCACCGTGGGCATCACGATGGTGCTCGTCGCCTGGTTCCTGGGAGCTCTCGGCATCGACGCCGTTGAGCAGGCCGGGCCCGGTACGGGCCGTTTCGTCGCCGCGGCCGCCGTGAGCCTCCCGGTGGCCCTGCTGCTGGCCGACCTGTCCGGAGTTGCCCGGACCACTCTGCTGGCCGCCCTGGCGGCCCAGCTCCTTCTGGCCGTCACCGGACGCTCCATCGAGTCCGGGTGGCTGCGCCGCCGCCGCCTCGAGGGACACGCCCTGCGCCGCACCCTCATCGTCATGGGGTCGGGCTCCCAGCCCATGCTCACCCAGCTGCGCCGTCACCCCATGGACGGCTTCCTCATCGTGGGCTACCTGTCCTCCGGGCAGGACCGCGCCTTCCACTCGGCCGAGCCCGTACGCAGCCCTCAGCACATCGCTCAGACCCTGCACGCCGAGCGCATCGACGCCGTCATGACGGTCGGATCGGTCCTCCCCGAGGACCTGGTCACCCTCATGCGCGGCCTGGAGAACACTCAGGTTCGGCTCGTCGTCGCCCCCGGACTGCAGGACGTCGTACCCGGGCGCATGCGGGCCCTGACGGTCACTCACGGCTGGACAGGCCTCATCGCCGTCAAGACCCGCCGCACCCGCGCCGTGGGCAAGGCCCTGTTCGACCGCCTCGCCGGCGCCATCGGCCTGGCCCTCATCTCGCCGCTGCTGGCGACCACCGCGCTCGCCATCCGCATCGACTCCCCCGGCCCGGTCTTCTACACCCAGACCCGCGTGGGGCAGGACGGCAAGCCCTTCACCATGTGGAAGTTCCGCTCCATGTACATCGACTCCGACGCTCGCCGCGCATCGGTGGTCAAGGCCGGTGGCGACGCCGGCAACGAGGTCATGTTCAAGGACCGCCAGGACCCGCGCATCACCCGCGTGGGCCGCTGGATCCGCCGTCTGTCGATCGATGAGCTCCCCCAGCTCATCAACGTCGTGCGCGGAGACATGAGCCTGGTGGGGCCCCGCCCCGCACTTCCCGTGGAGGTCGCCAAGTACGACGCCGAGGCGCTGCGCCGTCTCCTGGTCAAGCCCGGGCTGACCGGTCTGTGGCAGATCTCCGGACGCTCGGACCTGTCCTGGGCCTCGACCGTGGCCCTGGACCGTCACTACGTGGAGAACCGGGGCGGGGCCCTGGACGCGAAGATCTTCGCTGGAACGCTGCGCGCGGTTATCGGCGGAAAGGGAGCCTACTGATGATCACCGGCTACGTCCCCGGCGGCTTCGACATGCTGCACGTAGGGCACCTCAACATCCTCACCGAGGCGGCCAAGCGCTGCGATCACCTCATCGCGGGGGTCGCCACCGACGAGTCGCTGGAGCGGATGAAGGGACGCGGCCCCATCGTGCCCCTGGCCGAGCGCATGGCCATGGTGGCCGCCCTGCGCATGGTGGACTCCGTGGTTCCCGACTACGACCAGGACAAGCGCCTGGCCTGGAAGCGCTCCCCCTTCGACGTGCTGTTCAAGGGCACCGACTGGGAGGGGACGGACAAGGGCCACCGCCTGGAGGCCGAGATGGCCGAGGTCGGGGCCTCAGTGATCTACCTGCCCTACACGCCCACCACCTCCTCGACGATGCTGCGACGCACCCTCGTCCAGGAAGTCGCATCCCGTAGTCCCCAAGGGGCCCAGTGACCACTTCACGTAACGACTTCGAGACGCCCGACACCCCGTCGAGCAGCATCGACTCCGCCGCAGCCGCCTCCGGTGCCGGTGACGGCGGAAGCAACCGTTCCGACTCCGGCACCCCTCAGACCGAACCGTCCGCCACGGACCGCCCCGGTCTGCTCGCCCGCGCCGCGAGCGCCCTGCGCCCCCGGCGGCGGAGCAAGGCCGCCCAGTCCGGTGACTCCGGTCAGGACGTCGGCTCGGGTCTCACCTCCGGTACCACCACCTCCCGACTGGCCGCGACCTTCCGCATCCCCCAGTCGCGCGCCCAGCGCGTGCGGCTGCGCAAACGCATGTCGTCGCTGGCCGCAGCCGTGTGCGTCGCGGCCCTGGGAACGGCCGCCTGGCTCCACGAGGGCGTGGCCCAGGCAGACCTGCACCTCAACGACGGCGGCGTATGGGTCACCTCCACCTCCAAGCACCTGGTGGCCCGCCTCAACTACCCCTCCCGCGAGGTCGACGGAACGATCCGCACCTCCTCGTCCTCCTTCGACGTCACCCAGAACGCCGAGGACGTCCTGGTCCCGGACTCCGGTGACGCCTCCGTGTCCTCGGTCGATCCCTCCCAGGTCGCCTTCTCCGGACGCACCCAGCTCACCAAGGGCGTGACCATCGCTCAGGGCGGGGACCGGGTCATGGCAGTCGACAAGGTCCAGGGCACCATCCGCGCCGCCAAGACCAAGTCGGCCGGCTCCCTGACCGCCGCCGCCCCGGTCGTCACCGGCATGCCCGACGTCGTGGCCGCCATCGGCAAGGACGGCGCCATCCACGCCGTCTCAGCCACCAGCAAGTCGCTGGTCTCCCTGGAGACCAGCGACAAGGGCTGGAAGGAGGCCACGAACACCTCCCTGAAGCTGACCGCCGGCACCGATCTGGCCATCACCGCCGTCGGGGACCAGCCCGTGGTCCTCGAGCGCAGCACCGGCATCCTCCACCTGCCCGAGGGCAAGTCCGTCAACCTGGGGACCTCCGGCCTGGTGATCCAGCAGCCCGGCCCTGAGGCCGACTCGGTCCTGCTCGCCTCCCGCAACGAGCTCATCTCCGTCCCCCTGGACGGGGGCAAGGTCACCAAGACGCCGTCGGCCAAGGAGGGCCCCGCCCCTGAAGGGGTGCCCGCCCAGCCGGTGCGTCTGGGCAAGTGCGTCTACGCGGCCTGGTCCGGCTCGGGCCAGTTCGTGCGCAGCTGCTCGGGACTGTTCGACGGCGGCACCGACACCGTCCACGACGACAAGCTCGCCTCGTCCTCCGCCCCGGTCTTCCGGGTCAACCGCGACGCCATCGTGCTCAACGACCTGGATACGGGCTCAGTGTGGCTGCCCAACGAGGACCTCGTCCTCATCGACGACTGGACGGACAAGACCGCCCAGACCGACGACAACGCCGATCAGAAGGACGACTCCGCCAATACCTCGGACTCGCAGACGCCCCCGGAGCGCACCGAGGAGAACCACGCCCCCAAGGCGACCGATGACAGCTTCGGCGTACGCCCGGGCCGCTCCACGCTCCTGCCCGTGCTGGCCAATGACACCGACCCCGACGGTGACGTCCTCACCGCCACCCCCCAGGACAACGGCGGGTCACTGAAGGCCACCAAGGCCCAGGGCGGACTGGCTCTGCGCATGGACGTCCCGGACAACGCCTCCGGCAGCTACTCCGTGCCCTACACGGCCGACGACGGCCGCGGTATGAGCGACTCCGCCGTCGCCACCGTTGACGTCCACGGCTGGGACGTCAACGGCGCCCCGAAGCAGATCACCACCCCGACCCTCACGGTTGCCGAGAAGACCTCCGGCTCTTTGGACGTGCTGGGGCACTGGCTGGACCCAGACGGGGACGACCTCTACCTGGTCTCCGCCCAGGGCGAGGGGCTGGACACCAAGGTCTCCAACGAGGGCACCGTCACGGTGCGCGAGCTGGGCGCCGGCACCGGCACCCGCGACCTGACCGTCACCGTCTCCGACGGCCGGGAGACCACCTCCGGCGTGGTCAAGGTCGACGTGCAGCCGGCCCAGTCGGCCAAGCCGATCGCCAACGCCGATCACGTGCGCGTCGTCGCCGGCTCCAAGGCCGTCGTCTCGCCCCTGGACAACGACACCTCGCCCTCCGGGGGGACCCTGCGTCTGGCCGCGGTGCAGGAGGCCCCGGCCGGGACCTCGATCAACGTCGACCAGCAGGCCGGTGTCTTCACCTTCTCCACCGAGGCCAACGCCCAGGCCCAGACCTACTACCTCACCTACGACGTCATGGACGGGGCCAACACGGCCCAGGGCATCGTGCGCGTGGACGTCACGCCCAAGGCCGACGCCACGGTGCCGCCCGAGGTCGAGAACGACACCGCCCTGCTGCGCAACGGCGGTTCGACGACCATCGCCCCGCTCAACAACGACTTCGACCCCTCCGGGGGGATCCTGGTCCTGCAGTCGGTCAAGGCCCCGCCGGACTCCGGAGTCACCGTCACGGTCGTGGACCACTCCCTGCTGCAGATCACCGCGGCCAGCACCGTCCCGGCCAATCTGACGGTGGACTACACCGTCACCAACGGCACCTCCAGCGCCACCGGGAAGATCTCCATCGTCCCGGTGACCCAGTCCCAGCCCCAGCCGCCAGTGGTCACCAACGACACCGCCGTCGTACGAGCCGGCGACGTCGTCACCGTGCCGGTCCTGGACAACGACTCCTCCCCCGCGGGTCTCAACCTGTCGGTGGACTCCCAGGTCAGTCTCGTCGGCGACGAGCTGGGCACCGCCTGGGTCAGTGAGAACACCGTCCGCTTCCGCGCCGGCAGCCAGCCCGGCCGCACCTCCTACGCCTACACGGCCAAGGACGATCAGGGGCAGACCGCCTCGGGCATCGTCACCGTGGAGGTGCGTGCACAGGACGCCGAGCACAACTCCGCGCCCTCACCGCGCAACCTGGAGGCCCGCACCCTGGCCGGCTCGACCACGAACATCACCGTGCCGCTGGACGGCATCGATCCCGACGGCGACTCGGTGAGCCTCGTGGGCCTCAACCAGGCCCCCTCCCTGGGCTCGGTGGAGATCAACTCCTCGTGGCTGACCTACACGCCCTCCGAGGGTGCCACCGGCACCGACACCTTCACCTACGTCGTCGAGGACCGCTTCGGGGCCCAGGCCACCGGCACGGTCCGCGTGGGCGTCGCCCAGGCCTCACCGCTCAACGTGGCCCCGGTGGCCACCGATGATCTGGTCGTGGCCAAGCCCGGGCGCACCGTCGCCGTGGACGTCCTGTCCAATGACCTGGACACCGACGGCGACAGCCTGTCCCTGGAGGGGGACCCGGTCTCCAGCGACCCGTCCCTGGGCGTGTCCACCCGGGCCGGCCGCCTGGTGCTCGACCTGCCGGAGAAGGAGGGCAACCACTCGGTCACCTACACCGTCTCCGACGGACGAGGCGGTACGGACACCGGCACCGTCACCGTCCAGGTCTCGAGCAACGCTCCCCTGGCCAACCCGGTGGGCGTGGACGACTACGTGACCGTCGACCAGGTCGACGCCAACGGCCATGTCACCGTCCCGGTGCTGGACAATGACAAGGACACCGACGGCTCGCCGTGGGACCTCAAGCTGTCCTCCTCCGACCCCGACGTGGAGGTGGGCAAGGACTCCCTGAGCCTCACGGTGGGCGAGACCCAGCGGCTCGTGCTCTACACGATCACCGACGCCGACGGACTGACCGGTCACGCCGTGGTCGTGGTACCGGCCCGCTCGGCCCTGCGGCCCCGCATCAACCCCTCTGCCGTGCCCGCCCGCGTGCTGGCGGACAAGACCACGGACATCAACCTGTCCTCCTACATCCTCACCCGTGAAGGCACCAAGCCCGTCATCACGGACACCTCCTCCATTCACATGGCCAAGGGCACCAAGGACGCCAAGGTCGCCTCGGGCGGGTCGGCACTGTCCTTCACCCCCGACTCGGGATTCACCGGGCAGACCTCGGTGACCTTCACCGTGGCCGACGGCACCGGCTCGGACGCCCTGAGCTCAACGCTCACACTGCCGATCATCGTGCAGTCCTCATCGAACAGGCCGCCGACCTTCACCCCCACCGAGGTGACGGTGGCGCCAGGCGAGGGCGCCGTGACGGCCAACCTGGCGGCCATGGCCACCGACCCCGACCCGGGTGACAAGCTCTCCTTCCAGGCCGGTCCCGCCCCCGCGGGATTCGAGATCTCCTTGAGCGGCTCGACGCTGTCGGTCAAGGCCTCCGACAAGACCACCGAGGGCGCCACGGGCTCCATCCCGATCACGGTCTCCGACGGCGTCAACCCGCCGGTGAGCGCCTCCCTGCCCGTTCGGGTCAGCGCGTCCAACAAGCCCCTCATGACCACGGCCCCCATCAACCTGGAGTCCCGCAACGGCGAGGCGGTCAGCGCCGACGTGTCCAAGGCGGTGAGCAACCCCTTCCCGGACAAGCCGATCACCCTGTCCGGCACTCCGACGATCACCGCCGGCCAGGGCGCGATCAGCGTCTCCGGCACGACTGTGACGATCACGCCGAACAGCGGGTTCCACGGCACCATCACCGCGCAGTACAAGGTGCTCGACTCCACCGGCTCGGAGTCCCGGGCCGTCACCGGCACCATCACCGTGCAGGTCGGCGGGGTGGCGCCCGCAGCCCCCTCCGGGGTGAACGTGGCTCCGGTGGACGCCGACTCGGCGCGCGTGTCCTGGACCGATGGTTCCGCCAACGGCTCCCCCATCACCGGTTACAAGGTCAGTGTCAACGGCGCCGAGCAGACCTGCTCGACCTCGAACTGCCTCATCAGCGACCTGGCGCCCGGTCAGAGCTACAACATCCAGGTCGTGTCCACCAACAAGTACGGCGACTCCGAGGCCGCGACGGTGTCCTACCAGCACAATGCCACGGCCAAGACCCCGGCGGCGCCCACGCTGACGGCCGGCTCGGGCAGGCTCACCGTCGGCTGGACCGAGGTGGACGATCCCTTCGGGGGCGCGACGACCTACGACGTGCGCCTGTCGGACGGAACCGTGCAGACGGGCATCACCGGAGGATCCGCATCCTTCGACGTCGCCCCGGGACGCGCCTATACCGCTCAGGTGCGCGCCAGGTCGAGCCAGGGGACGGTCTCGGAGTGGTCCTCCTCCTCCAACTCGGTGACGCCCTACGGTGAGCCCGGAACCCCCGGGACCCCCGTCATCACCCCCAACGGGGACACGGTCACCGTCAGCTGGCAGGCGGCCAACGGCAACGGCAGCCCCGTGAGCTACACGCTGCACTACTCCAACGGGCACACCAGCGACTCCAAGGACGTGGGAGGCTCCACCTCCACCACGGTCTCGGTCTCGCGCGGAACCTGGACCTTCTGGGTCGAGGCCGACAACGGTCACGGCTCCAAGACCTCGGGTCAGGCCAGCTACAGCTACAAGCCGGCCCCGCTGACGCCGTCGACCCCCGCCGTCAAGGCCACCGGCAACAGCGGCGAGCTGTCCGTGAGCGCCTCGCCCCGGGCCGGCAACGGCTGGGGCGTGGGCGAGCTGATGGTGGAGTACTCCGTCGACCAGGTCACCTGGACCAGCTCCTCGACCATCCGGGGGCTGACCGACGGGCAGGCCTACACCGTCTACGCCCGCACCAACGGTGGCGGGCAGTACTCCGACGTCGTCGCCTCCTCCCCGGTGGCGCCCTACGGTCCGCCGTCGGCGCCCTCGGTCAGCTGCGAGCTCACCGGCAAGAAGCAGAAGAAGGTCTCCTGCTCCTGGAGCCCCGGGGGCAACAACGGCGCGAGCGCTGAGTACGAGCAGACCGATGACGGCGGCAAGTCCGTGGAGGGCGTCGAGATCGGCGACACCTACGACGGCAAGCTCAAGCGCGGTGAGTCGCTCACCTGGTGCGTACGGGCAAGGACCAACGCCGGCACCTCCGAGTGGGGCTGCGACACCGTCACCAGGCCGTCCAAGCACGACAATGATGACGACGACGACGATGACGACGACGACAAGAAGCAGGCCTTCCCAGTCGGCACCGAGAAGCAGTTCTATGTGGACCACTCGCAGAGGTGCCGCCCCTTCGGCCCCTGGGGCGCCTGCTACCAGATGGTCTTCGACATCACCGGCAACCCCAATAGCACCATGTCCTGCGGATACTGGTACTGGGACACCTGGAACTGGCAGCCGGCCTGGAATGAGGAGGAGGTCACTCTCGATAGGAACGGCTACGCCCGGCACAAGTTCCCCCACAGGACGCCGCACTGGAACCAGTCCATCACCTGCACCCAGCAGTAACCGGATCATTAACCGGATCGATGCCCAGTACGCAACAAGTCACACACTCACCTCTCTCCACCCGAAGGATCATTGATTCCATGCCGATGACTCCCGAGAACGCGACATGGTTCGCTGACGCCTTCTCCACCATTGTCAACAACGTCGGTCAGGCGCTGCTCGACAAGGAAGACGTGATCAAGCTGGCCCTGACCACCATGCTCTCCGAGGGGCACCTCCTGCTCGAGGACGCCCCCGGAACCGGCAAGACAGCCCTGGCCCGGGCTCTGGCGGCCTCGGTGCAGGGGACGCACTCGCGCATCCAGTTCACCCCCGACCTGCTGCCCAGCGACATCACGGGCGTGACGATCTACGACCAGAAGACGGGCACCTGGGACTTCCACGCCGGCCCGATCTTCTCCTCGATCGTCCTGGCCGACGAGATCAACCGGGCCAGCCCCAAGACCCAGTCGGCCCTCCTGGAGGTCATGGAGGAGTCCCAGGTGACGGTCGACGGCGTGCGCCACACGACTGAGCGCCCCTTCATGGTCATCGCCACCCAGAACCCCATCGAGCAGGCCGGCACCTACCGCCTGCCCGAGGCCCAGCTCGACCGCTTCCTCATGAAGGCATCCGTGGGCTACCCCAACCGGGAGGCGCTCACCCGGATCCTGTCGAGCTCGGCCCACCCGGACCGTTCCAAGAACCTGTCCGCGGTCGTGGCCTCCAGCGTCGTGGCCTCCATGGCGGACCTGGCCGCGTCCAACCACATCGAGAACTCGGTGCTGGACTACATCGGGGCCCTGGTGGAGGCCACGCGCGCAGCCGAGGAGACCCGCATGGGCGTGTCCACCCGTGGTGCCATCGGCATGGCTCGGGCCGCCCGGGTGTGGGCGGCCTCCCAGGGGCGCAACTTCGTCCTGCCCGACGACATCAAGGATCTTGCCGAGGTCGTGTGGGCCCACCGCCTGGTCATGGACCCCGACGCCGAGTTCAGCGGCGCCACCGCCTCCGGCGTCATCACCGCCGCCCTGGCCCAGGTCCCCGCCCCCACGACCCGCGATTGAGTCGTATGACGCCTCAGACGACGTCGCAGAATCCTGCCCGCCAGGCCCACCCGGGTTCGGCGGGCGGGTCCGGTGCATCCGCCTCTCCCGCCGTACCACCGAGCGCCTCGGGGGCGTCGGCGTCCTCGCAGTCCACGGCATCGGCTGCGTCGTCGGCCTCCGCGAACGAGGCCCTGACCGCCAGGCCCTCGCAGTCCCGGCTGACCGCAGCGGCCGCAGTGCTGTTGCGGCCGCTGCGATGGCTGCTGCACACCGTGACCCCGATCGGGTGGGGCAGTCTGGTGCTGCTCGTGGCCTGTGGGCTGGTCGGAGCCGTCATGGGCTGGCAGGAGGCATGGAGCGCCACAGTCGTCGTCGGCATCATCGTGGTGAGCGCCTGGCTGTGGCTCATCCCCCGCCGCGGCTACTCGGTCAACCACAACCTGCTCGAGTCCCGCGTCACCGTGGGCGACCACGCCCTCATTCGCCTGACCGTCACCAATCCCCGAACCCGGCCGCTGCTGCCCTCGCGCATGGAGATGCCGGTGGGGCCGGGGCGCGCCGTCTTCGTCGTCCCGACCCTGACCCCCGGGGCCGTGCACGAGCGCGGCTTCGTCCTGCCCACGCAGCGTCGAGGCGTCGTCACCGTGGGGCCGGTCCTGGCGGTCCAGCGCGACCCAGTGGGCCTGCTCCAGCGCGAGCGCTCCCTGAGCACCCCGCAGGACATCCACATCCACCCGCGTACCGTGCGCCTGGGCACGGTCCTGCACGGTGTCCTGCGGGACATCGAGGGCGCCGTCACCCAGGACCTGTCCAGCTCCGACGTCGCCTTCCACGCCCTGCGCGAGTACGTCCCCGGCGATGACCGACGCAACGTCCACTGGCGCACCACGGCCCGCACCGGTCGGCTCATGGTGCGTCAGTTCGAGGAGACCCGTCGTTCCAGCCTGCTCGTCCTGCTGTCCACCCGCCAGGACGACTACGCCGGGGAGGAGGACTTCGAGACCGCGGTATCCATCGCCTGCTCACTGGCCATGGATGCGATCCAGGACGGGCGCGAGGTCCGCTTCATCACCCAGATCGGGGCCCTGCCCACCTCCTCCGCCCTGCGGATGCTGGACACGTCCTGCCTGCTGAGCACCGGTGAGGACGACATCAGCTGCGACCTCCTGGTGCGACACGCCTGCACGGCGCACCCCGATGCCTCTATCGTCGTCCTTGTCACCGGTCAGCAGGTCGACCGCGCCGTGCTGGCCCGGGCTCGCGGCTTCGCCCCCCTGCCGATGGTGGCCGTCGCCTTGCGCGCGGGCCAGCACGGCCTGTCGCGGCACCACGCCGGAACGATGCCGGTCGTGGACATGGACCGTCTTGAGCAGCTTCCCACCGCCCTGAGGCGAGCACTATGACCCCCACGACGACCCCCACCACCATCTCCCCACGCACCGCGAGCTCCCCGCTCTCCGGTGCCTCACCCGCCGGGGCGTCCTCTCCGGCCGAGGCTCCCTCGCGGACCACCGCGGAGTCCTCCAGTAGCACGACCGAGTCGTCCTCCTCCTGGTCGACGGCGACGTCGTCGCGCACGCGCAGCCTCTCCAGCAACGAGACGACTCGTCGTGCCCGCTCGATCACCGGCGCCGGCCCGCTTCTGGCACGTCCGTCCCGGCCGGCGCTCTCCGCCCGCCGCTTCCTGCCTCCCCGGCGCGGCGCCAAGCCGCCCACACCAGCGGCCGCCGCCCTCGAGCTGGTTCTGATGGCCGGGATCCTCGCCATCGGCGCGGTCCCCTTCCTGCCGGTCTTCGCCTCCGTGGTCGGCTGCCTCGCCGTCGGCTACGGCGCGCTCATCGGCGCCCTGACCTCATTGGTCTGCTCGCGCCTGCGCCTGTCGGTGCTGCCGAGCATGGCTGCCCTGGCGCTGGTGCACGTCCTGGTGGCCCCCTGGCTGCTGACCGACGTCGGCTCCGGGATGGCGGCGATCAAGACCGTGCTGGGATCCACGGTCACCGTCTGGCGCGACGCCCTGACTGTGCCGATGCCGCTGAGCTCCTTCAGCGGCATGACGGTGCTGCCGTGGATGACCGGGCTGGTGGTCTCAGCACTGGCGACCCGCCTCATCCTGGCTGGTCGTGAGGTCCTGGCCGGCCTGATCCTCGTCTGCCTGCCCGCCGTCGGCATCGGCTGGGGCGGACAGGAGGCCGTGCGTCCCACTGCGCTGGGCATCCTGTTCGTCGTCGGGATCCTGGCCCTGTGGACCTGCGGGTCCCTTCGTCAGCGGCGCAGCCACGTCGTCGAGGCCCTGGACCTGAGCTCCTTCTCCACGACCTCGGGCGCCACGAGCGCCCGCTCCACCGGGGACCTCGGTCGGGCGGCCCTGCGCGGAACGGTCATCGCCGCCGTGCTGCTCCTGGTCACCTCCCTGGCCGCCATGATCCTGACGCCCACCGCCCCCGCCTCCCGGACGGTGGTGCGCGACCTGTTCCAGCCGCCGCTGGACCTGACCGAGTACGCCAGCCCGCTGTCCCTGGTGCGCACTCTGGAGACGGACAAGGCCCACACCCGGCTCATGAAGCCCACCAACCTGCCCTCGGGCGGGCGTATCCGCATCGCCGCCCTGGACTCCTACGACGGCCTGTCGGCCCACATCGGTCAGAACGAGAACGGCCAGTCGCGCTTCGAGCGCATCGGTGACAAGACCCAGCTGACGGCCAACCGGCTCGACGGACGCAAGCAGACCTCCTCCCTGACCATCGAGGACTACAGCTTCCCCTGGGTGCCCACGATGCCCGAGACGATCCGCATCGAGTCCTCCGGGCCGCGTCAGTCCGCCCTGCGGGAGGGCATGTACTACGACAAGTTCTCCTCCACCGGGGTCGCCACCAGTGGCCTGGCCACGGGCGACGTCCTCACCGAGCGGGTCGCCCCCTACACGGCGCCCTCCGAGGCCGCTCTCAACAAGGCGTCCCTGGAACAGACCTCACTGGGACCGATCGAGCAGGTGCCGCCGTCGGTGGCCTCCCTGGCCAAGGAGATCGTCGGGGCCGAGTCCAACCCCATCGCTCAAATCCGGGCGCTCCAGCAGCGTCTGCGCACGAGCTACTACTCCGACGGCACCAAGAGCCCCTCCCAGCCCGGGCACGGGGCCGCCCGCATCGCCTCCATGGTGGAGGCCGACTCCCTCATCGGCGACGACGAGCAGTACTCGGTGCTCATGATGCTCATGTGCCGCTCACTCAACATCCCGGCCCGCGTCGTCATGGGCTTCGACCCGGCCACCGACGGCGACGCCAAGACCGTCACCGGCGAGGACGTCAAGGCCTGGGTGGAGATCCCCTTCGAGGGGCTGGGCTGGGTGTCCTTCGACGTCACGCCGGACCGCGACCAGGTTCCCCAGCAGCAGACCACTCAGAAGGTCTCCAACCCCGAGCCCAACGTCCTCCAGCCCCCGCTGCCCAACGAGGACCCGGCCCAGCTGCCTCCCAACTACGAGGACCCGCAGCGCGACGACCCCCAGGACAAGGACAAGGGCGGTCTGCCGACCGCGGTCATCGCCGTCGGCGGCTCCATCCTGGCGATCGCGACGATCGTGGGCTCCATCCTGGGCTGGAAGGCCTGGCGGCGCAGTCGACGGCGCGCACGCACCGGCGTCGGTAAGGCCCTGGGGGCCTGGGAGGAGATCCTCGACCGGGCCCGCGATCTGGGGCGCTCCCCGGGGTGGGGAGCCACTCGGCGTGAGGCGGCCACGCAGCTGGCTCCTCACTTCCCGCAGGTCGATCTGCCTCGATTCGCCGGAGCAGTTGATACCCAGGTCTTCAGCTCCGGGGAGCCGCCGTCGTACGCTCTAGGGGAGTTGTGGGACTCCTCAGATGCGATCGTCCGCTCCATGGGGGCGGAGCGCTCACGCCTGGGACGGGTATGGGCCCGTTTGTCCCCGCGCTCCCTTGTCCACCCCGCCGGGAGGCGGTCACGTCGACCCAGGAGGTTGCGGTCATGACGATCACTGCTGACGCCCGTAGCAGCGCCTCGACCGCTGCGGACCCACCAGCATCCTCCCACCTGCCCGATGACGCGTCGCAGAGTGACGTCGTCAGTCCGTACGGCATGATGTCGGCCGCCCCCGGTGATCCGCACGGCGGCGCTTCCCACGGTGGCGCAGAGCCGGCCGTCTCCCGGGGTTCGAGCCCCGGAGCGGCCGAGCCGGATGCGCACACGCCGTCCCCTCCGCATCGTCGCCTCCCCCCGGCCCCGGTGCGGGCGCGTGTCGTTGCCGGGGTCATCGACCTCGTCGTCGGTTCGCTTCTGGTGGGGGGCCTGACCACGGCCATCTGGCAGGTGAGCGGCCGCCCGGCCCTGACCAGTGGGCTCATCGCCTTCGGAGTGATCGTCGGGGCACGCTGGCTCACCATCGCCGCCACCGGCTGGTCCCTGGGAGGGCGACTGCTCAGGATCCGCATGCTGGGGGCCCGCAACCAGGCCCCCTCACCGCTGGGCTCCTTCCTCCACGCCGATCTCATCCTGGCCGTCAGCATCACCACGCTCGGCCTGGGCACCATCGCACTCATGCGCACGGCGGCCGCCGACCCCGAGGGGCGCGGCTGGCACGACAAGCTCTCCGGGATGGCGTTGCTCAATGCCCGCAGGGCCAAGCGCCCCAACCGGCCGGCTCCCTCAGCGGCCGAGCCGGAGAGGCGTCCTGTGACCGAGCCCGCCTCCACCGCTCCCCGGGCCGCGACCACGTCCAAGGCACCGCAGGAGTCCTCTTCCCAGGACATCGGTGAGGCGTGGGACGCCGCCAGGCGCGCGTCCTTCTCCTCATCGCCCAGCGAGCAGAGCACCGCGAGCCAGGAGCCCGCCGCGACACCGCCCTCCCAGGCCACCGAGGTGCAGGACGAGTCTGCCTCCCGCCGGCGACACTCCGAGAGGGCCGAGCGCAAGGCCGAGAAGAAGGCGGGTAGGGCGGCGAAGTCCAAGCAGGCCAAGAAACGCGGCTCCCGTCCGAGCTCGACGCGCGCACGGACCGGTCAGGAGGCGGCGCAGGACGCCGAGCAAGCCACCTCTGCGGGCGCCCAGAGCGCCGTCGAGGCCGGCATTGTCGGCTCTCCCGGGGGGACCGCGCACCCGACGACGTCGGATCCGGTCTCCTCCTCGATCCGTCGGCCCCGACCGGCACGCCCGGGCCGGCCCGCGCGCCACGCCGGCCGGGCACTGACTGCCGGTCCGTCCAGCCGCACCGTCTCCCGCCCGGACTCGGCCACGGCGACCGCGGCCGCACCTCGGACCAGCGTCAAGGCCACCAAGGCGGCGACCGTGTCGTCGTCCTCCTCGGCGAAGTCGGCGGCCTCTGCCGGACCGGCGATCGTAGACACCGACGCCGAGGCCGTCGCAGCTGCTTCCGCCACCCCCATGGACCCCCAGACCTACGCCGCGATGGCAGCCACTCAGGTCACGTCACGACCGGTGGTGGAGGATCCCTCGAGGCCCTCCGCAGGGCCGGTGGAGGAGGGCGCCGTCAAGACCGCCCCCAAGGCCCCGGAGGACGCCGCTTCCCCGGCTCAGGAGGACGCGGAGGCGGCACAGACCGCCCCCGTGGGGACCAGGGAACCGGCATCGGGCAATACCGCACCGTCCACGTCACCCGCGCCGAGCTCTGCCGCGTCGACCGAGGGACGAGTCGAAAAGCGGCCGGTGCCCGCGTCCTCTGGGTCCAACAGCGCCCCTTCACGGCTGTCCTCGCAGATGGATGGCGATACCGCTACGCTCGACGTCGTGGAGGACGCGCCGCCACAGTCCACGGATGGCGCCGACGGTCAGGGCGACGAGGCCGAGAAGCCCTCAGCGGAATCCTCCAAAACTGCGGCCGATTCCGAGGCATCCCAGTCCTCCACGCCGCCAGATGCGACATCAACACCACAAGTCCCGCGCTCGAAAGCCACAAAACCCGTAACATCACAGACGATGGAACCACGACACGCCCACGCCCAGCGCTGGAGGAATCAGTCCGGTCACACCGGTAAGAAGACCTCCGGCTCGTCTGCTGCACCTGCCGAGGATCAGCGAGAGTCGGTGTCACAGCCCGGCGTTCCTCGTCGCGAAAGCCTCTTCACCACCGAACGGCAGCGCTTCGCCTCCGGAGCGGGCCCCGTCCCGGAGGTGGCGCACACCTTCGACACCTCCAGCATCCTGCCCTCAGGGGACCGCAACACGCAGGCCCTCATCGACTCGGTGCCCTGGTCCTCGGTTCCCACCTCGGTCGACGCCGCCACGGTCGACTCCCTGCCGGAAGGAGCCATCGTCTCCGACGACGGCCTGCCCCAGCAGCCCGAGGCGGCCTCAACACCTCCGCAGCGCACGTCCCCGATGGACCTGACCAACCCCGCCACGGTACCCGGTGGGGTGCCGGCATCCTCGGAGGGCAGCACGCACCCGACCGTGCGCAGTCACCGCAGCCACGCTCGGACCTCCGCCGACAGCGCGACGAGCGCGGCCGCCCCGGAGGCGAGTTCTCCGCGCCGGTCCCACGCCTCACACCGCTTCCAGGGACCGGGAATCCCCTCACCTGCGGACGGACACGCCGCACCCGACGAGTCCCGCAGTGACGCCCAGGCCGATGAGGCCGGCGCCTCGCGTCGCGAGCGCCCCACCTCCGCTCAGGGGCCGACGCAGTCCCGAACCAGCGTGTCCCGGCGCAGTGCCAGCAGCATGCCGGAGGCTGCCGCGTCGACCTCCGCCCCTGCAGGTGTCTCCCTGCCCCCGGTCACCCCGGTTGTCGGCGCGAGCGCCCAGGCGGCCACGCCGTCGCTCCCATCGGCCTCCTCGGCCGCTCCGGCCCTGTCGGTGCGTCTTGTCCCGCTGCTGGGAGGCAACCCGATTCTCATCCACGAGCCCACGGTGGTGGGCCGCGACCCCGACAACATCTCGGCCTACCCCGGGGCGGAACGCGTCGCTCTTGATGACCCCACGCGCTCGGTGTCCAAGACGCACGCGGCGATCTTCCCGCTGCTCGACGGGGTGTGGGTCACCGACCTGCACTCCACCAACGGGACTCGGGTGGAGTACCGCGACGGGCGCACCGTCGAAGCCATACCGGACAAGGCGCTGTCCGCTCTGGAGGGCAGCACGATCTTCTTCGGCCGCGTCGCCTTCAAGGTGGAGGTCGTCTGAGTCCGGCACCGGTTCCCCTCAAGCACTGGGGCCCGCACTTCCTTCAAGGAGTGCGGGCCCCACTGTCTCTGGTTGTCGGCGGCGCTCGTTCAACCACCTCTCGTGAGCGATCCCCCTCAAGGTGACCTGTTCCACGAGGTTGGGACGGCCTCAGCCGACGTCGAACCACGGCCTCCGAGCCCCTGTGCAAAAGCCGGAGGGGGTCAGGTAGGAAAGGTGAAGCCGGCCCCGGGATGAGAGCACCCGGCTTCCCCACCAAGACCCCGCGGAGTCGACCCCGCCGGCAGCCCAGTGTCCACAGCGCTGACATCAACGGGCCCGGCGTCAGGGCGTCCAGCGAGGATCGTTGGAATACTGCGGTTTTCCTTCGGGGTGCGGCGTCGGTGCGGTGTTGATGTCAGCACCGTGGACACCGACAACCCGTCATGCTTCTCCCCTCGGCCCACCATCGCCTCCAGGACAACCGGCCCGCCCCGAGTTCCCGCCCGAGCGAGCGCCTCGGAAGCCATGACCCTCACATGTCTCAGAAGTGAGGAGGCAAGACAGAGCCCCGATCCACGTGGAGTGCCGCCTCAACTGTGAAGAGCCGCGCAGCTGGCACGGGGCGACTGGCTACGTGAACTGCCACCCGGTGTACAGGATCACGACCTCGACGAGGCTTAGGATCTGGCGGTAACGACGAGAGGGGACAACGTTGATCGAGGTTTCCGCCGAACAGGTGCTCGCATGGCGACTGCGCAGGCACTACCTGGAACCGTTGACGGACGCGAGTCCTGTTGAGATCGTCGGACGGCTCTGCGGTACGCAGGCGCAGGTGGCTTCCGCTGCTGAGACCGCTATCGCCTTACGGCAACGCAACCCGCGACCTGACGGGGTCAAGCGTGCGTATTCCGAGCGCTCGCTTGTCAAGACGTGGGCAATGCGCGGAACGCTGCACGCGATGCGTTCTGCGGACGTGGCGGAGTACCTGTCACTGCTGGCCGGCGCTCGTACGTGGACCAAGCCCTCCTGGTCACGGCACTTCGGCGCTACACCGGAGGACGTCGCTCAGCTGACGGAGACTGTCGCAGAGCTCCTCGACGGTCAGGTACTGTCTCGCGACGAGCTAGTGAGCGAACTGGTTCAGGACAAACGGTTCAAGGGGATGGAAGAACAGCTGCGCTCCGGGTGGGGCGCTCTGCTCAAACCTCTCGCATGGCAGGGTGTGCTGTGCCACGGCCCAAACCGTTCTTCGAAGGTGACGTTTACCCACCCTGCCAGTTTTCTGAAGAACTGGAATGGGCTACCTGATCCTGAGGAGGCGGCACCAGCGGTCATTGAGCGATACCTCTCCGCCTACGGCCCAGCGACCCCCGAAACCTTTGACGCGTGGCTCTCACGCAACAGCAACAAGAAGTCAACGCTCAAGGGCTGGTTCGCCAGTCTTGGCGAGCAGATCGTCGAGGTGAAGGTGGAGGATGAGACACGATATCTGCTGGCCGAGCATGAGGACGAGCTCGCGGCCACTCGGCCCAGCCGCGCCACCCACCTCCTAGGAGCGTTCGACCAGTTCGTCCTTGGTCCTGGTACGAAGGACACTCACATGCTGCCGAGCGAGCATCGCTCGCGGGTGAGCAAGGCTGCGGGTTGGATCGCCCCCGTCCTGACCCAAGGGGGTCGGATCACCGGCGTCTGGAAACTGGATGACGGGAATCTTGTCGTCACCCCGTTTCCAGGTGAGCAGGCGCCGCCGTCCGCGGTGCTGGAGGATGCGGCTGCGCGGCTTTCATCAGTGCATGGTTTGGTGAAGGTGACACTGCGGGCGGAGTGACTTCCCAGCCTTCCCCGGTAGTCCCGGCCCTCGGTCAGTACACGCCGGACACCGTCACGACTGCGAGCGACTGTTCCCGGGAGGCGACCTCAGGGGGTGTCGACGCAGGCGGTCTTGGCCGGGGAGGCCTTACCGTCTGAACGCACAGCGGTGACCTCCAGGCAGGTGCGCGCCGGCTGGGCATCGACGACGACCTCGTTGGTGCGGACGGAGTCCACCTCGGTCTCCTCATCGGGAAGCTTGACCCGGTAGAGGTAGCTGCCGGTCCAATCCGTCTCCGGCTCGCCCCAGGTGAACTTCACCGTGCCGTCGCCCTGCGCCTCACCCACGATATCGCCCACCATGGGCACCGAGGCCTGCAGGGGGTTGGCGTCGGTCTGCGGGGCGATCGTGGCAATGGGGTTGCCGGGCTTCTTCCGCTTGTCCTGGTTCTGGGAGACGATGATCGCGGCGACGACGGCAGCGACCATGGCCACGACCAGCAGACCGGTCAGCACGGCCCGCATGCGGTTCGGGCGGCTAGGTTCGCCGGCCTCCGAGTCCGACGACGAGCCCTTGTCGTCACCGTCGGGATCCACCCGCATGGCGATGTGCTCGCTGGTGACGTCGACCTGGTTGAAGACCCCCATCTTCGTGGCGGTGTCGGCCTCATCGGGGTTGGGGCGCCTGGCGGACTTCGCGGCCTTGTCCGGCTCCTGGAACAGGTCGACGGTCGTGATCGGCAGATCGAGCTCGGCCTGGACCTGCTGGAGCGCCCGGGCGAAGGCCAGTGCCGTCGGGTAGCGCGAGTCCGGGTTCTTGTCCATCGCCACCGACAGCACGCGGTGCAACGACGGCGGGGCGTCCTGACGCCCCAGCGGCGGCAGGGGATCCTTGACGATACGGCGGGAGAGCTCGTAGACGTCCGGGATGCCATCGGTCTCGAAGGGGCTGCGCCCCGTGAGCATCGCGAAGGTGGTTGCACCCAGGGAATAGATGTCGGAGGCGGGATTGGCCGAGCGCATCCCGACCAGCTGCTCGGGGGGAGCCCAGGGCACGCTCATCCCCCGCAGCTCCTCGGATCCCTCCGGACCGCTCATGGCGGAGATGCCGAAGTCCGAGAGCACCGGACGACGGTAGGTGGTGAACAGGATATTGGCGGGCTTGATGTCTCGGTGGACGATGCCGGCCCGGTGAGCGGTCTCCACCGCTCCGGCGATCTGGATCGCCGTCGACAGGGTCTCAGCGACATTGAGGGGACCCTGGCGCAAGATGGCGCCCAACTGCGGCGGCGGGCAGTACTCCATGACCAGGAAGGGGTGGCCGTCGGCGGAGACGCCCGCGCCGTAGATGGACAGGATGGCCGGGTGGGAGGAGACCCGCGCCATGAGGTTCGCCTCCGACTCGAAGCGGGAGGCGGTCTTGTCCTCGACGTCAGCGTTCATGACCTTGACCGCGACCTCGCGGCGGGGCATGTGCTGCTCGAAGAGGTAGACCGTGGAGTAGCCTCCCGCTCCGAGTCTCTCCAGGTACGTGAACCCGGAGATGACCGGAGGCGGTCCCTTGTGATCCAGCATCAGGGGAGGTTCTCAAAGGCGAGGGTCTGACCATCGCCGAGATCGAGGACGTCTCCGCTGCGCAGGAGCACCGGATTCGCCGAGGACAGGCGCACAGGCGCCTCGTTCTGGCGGTTGAGAACGGTGCCATTGCAGTTGCCCAGGTCCTGGGCCAGAACGCTCCACGCATCCAGGTCGATGAGGATGTGGTTGCGGGAGACGAGCTGGTTGGGGCTGGCGACGGTCAGCGGACGGAGGGGGACCTCCGCGACGCTGGTGATGTCGTCGGCCACAGGGTTGCGACCCACCAGGAGGGGACGGTTGAGCTCGATGCTCTCTCCGCCGGAGGTGACCACGCGCCCCAGTGGGGGGCAGGCCACCGACTTGGCCGGACGGTTGAGCTCAGCTCCGCAGACGCGGCACACGGTGTAGTTCGTGGGGTTGGGGTGGCCCTGGGGGCACACCGCCGACAACACGATCCGGATGGCGTCGGGTTCACTGGGAGAGCTCGCCGAGACAGGGGACGCCGGGCTGGAGGGCCCGGACCCCACGAGGGAGACGAGCTCGCCGACCAGGTCCTCGGGCAGGCCGTTGATGGTCTGTCCGTCGTGGTCCCCGCGACCGAGGTCCGCGGTCATGGGCTCACCGGCGGAGGGCTGCACGAGCTCGACCGCCGTCGCGGCCGCAGCCGCGGATCCGGCCGACTCGGCGGCTTCCGCCGACTGGCTCGGCTCCAGGGGACCGAGCCCCTGATTGAGCAGCTCGGCGCGCAGCTCCTGGGAGAGGTCCTCAGGCAGGCCGTTGATGGTCTGTCCGTCATGGTCCCCGGAGCGTACGGGCTCTTCCTCGGCGTGCGCCTGCGCGGCGGCCTCGGCAACAGCAGTGGCCTCCGCGACCACGGCAGCCTCGGCGGCCTCAACGGGCACGAAGTCGGCCGGGGTCTGGGCGACCTCGGTGACCTCAGCGGCAGCGTCCTTGATACCAGCAGCCTCAAGATCCTCGCTCGACGGGGGCGGAGGGGGCGGGATCATGGCCTCTGCCTCCTGAGCGGAGGGGATCGGCAGGGCCGGGATATCGAAGACGGGGGCGATCAGCAGGTCCTCATCGGAAGCCTCCGGTGAGGACTGGGTGGCGACCTCGGCAGCCTCAGGAGCCTGAGCGTCCGGAGTCGCGACGGGAGCCTCGGGGGACTCTGGGGACTCGGGCGACGGCGTCGCCTCGGTGGCCTCAGTGACCTCGGTGATGCCGGCCACGACGGCAAGCAGGTCAGCGGGTCCCTCGGAGTCGGCGATCAGGGCCGGCTCCTCAGAGGCGTCGGAGTCCTCGGCGGAGTCCGCGGACTCACCGGCGGTGGGCACGGCGGCTTCAACGGCCTCAGCGCTCTCGAGGGACGCGGCGAGCTCGGCACCGTCAAGGGCCTGCTGCTCGGCGTTGTCCTGCGCGATCTCAATGAGGTCGTCGACGACGTCGGGGGAACCAGCGGTCTCGGCAGGCGCCCCTTCAGACGAGTCGTCCTGCTCCGAACGGTCCGATGAGGCGGACTGACGGCGTGAGGCACGACGCGACGCCCGACGGGAGGACCGAGAGGTCCTCACCGCAGCAGCTGGGGATCCGGCGGAACCGGCAGAAGTGGTGGAGTAGTCAGAACCAGCCGGGTCAGGGTCATCGTCGTCGGAGTCACCGGACCCCTTCGACGATGCACGGCTGGGGGACGGGGTCCCACTCGACTTCTCCGATCCGCGCAGCACCAGGTGGCCGGTGCTCACGACGGCGTCGACCGCCGGGCGACGCACCTGACCGGCGCCGTCGGGCGCGCTGACGATGACCGAGTTGGGAGCGGTCACCGTCGTCTCGAACCAGGTGGTGACCGCGGAGGCGTCCAGCGCCTTACCGTCGACCTCCATCTGCGGGGCACCGCGCAGCGCCACGTGGAAGACGTCCTCGGGCGCCGAGACGGCGAGCACGAAGTCCGGGATCGCACCCAGACGTCCGCCCATCCCCATCACGAGCTCATCCAGGGCGCGCGTCAGCGAGGCCTCCTCACTGCGCAGCAGCCGCCACAGGCGCTCGGTGAGGTCCTGCGGCACCGACGGGGGCAGGATCATCACAGCACGTGGCGTGACCACGCCTGTCCACGAACCCTCGGTCCACCAGACCTCGTTGTTCGCGCTGCTGTTCGGGCTGTTTGTCATCATTTTTCTCCTCAACGGACGATACAGACACCGTCACCCAAGTATGCCTGGCGTCCCCGGTGCACGTACTCCGGTCGGCCGGGTGAGAGTCGATGAACGCCCTCCTCGTCCTCGATGTGGGTGCCGTTCGTCGAACCCAGATCTGTGACGAGCACCCCATCCGAAGCGGGCACGAACAGGGCGTGCGTCTTGGACACGGAGTCCTCCGAACGGAGCACCGCGACGAGCTGGGCATCCGGGTGGGACTCGATGGGGGCCGGTCGACGCCCAAGAACAATCGGCCCCAGAACTGGGATTACTGAGCCCTCAACCACCAGGGAGCAGGCCGACACCGAGGTCGGCCTGGCACTGAGAAGAACCGTCCCGGCCAACCGGTCGAACCAGGTGCGCTGTTCAGCACGCCATAGTGAGAGAATCCACAAGATCAGGGGGGCCAGCCCTGCGGTTGCCACCAAAGAAAGGCCCAAAAATGCGACGTAAATCACCGCAGAGCGCCCGGGGGGACTGTTCGTGTCCGTCACCCTCCGGAGGCGGACCCCCGTCACCAGACCACCGGGTGTGGCGCCTGTCATCGCCATCATGGCAGTCATCACAGCAATAAGCAGCACAACCGCCCCGACAGCGAATAAGATTCCACAGCAGCGCTCCGAGACGGCACAGAGTGCGATGATGAGCCCCGCATCCACCAGCACGCGGACCACACGGCGGCGTGCGGATGCAGGCATAATTGTCGTATGTCGCTCTCGGGTCCTCATAGGACAGACATGGTAGGCGCCCAGCCCACTGCCTCGCAGTCGGACGAGGTCTCGGAAGGAACACACAGTGCAGATCGCGGTCACTCCTGATCCCCAGCGATGGGTGATCATCCCGCCCTTCCCGCCTCCGGGGTGGGCACGGGAGGAGGCCAGGCACCGCAGCGCCCATCTGGGAGTGACTGGACCGCAGTGGCGCTCCGAGCTGGAGTCCCTGCTCAACGAGCTCCAGGCCATGGAGCGTCAGGGCCGCTTCGCCCGTCTCATGCACATCGACGACGTCGCCCACCCGCCCTTCGTCATCGACCTCAGCCTGGAGATCGCCAAGGATGACGGTTCCAAGGAGGGACGCCGCGCCACTCAGCGTCAGATCATCGCCGCACTCCTGCCCGAGGCCGAGCTGGTGCGCCTACGTCCGGGCCCGGACATGGTGGGGTTCTCCGCCTTCTACGAGTCCAACGGTCCCACCCAGGGCGTCGTCGTCCTGAGGCTGGCGGGACTGCCCACGGTCCCGGTGGACCTGGTCATGCGCCTGTGGGGCGCCGCCGCCGAGGACATCGCCCCCAACCTGGATCATCTCGTCGAGCTGGCCCGCCAGGTCGCCCCCGTCGTCTGAACGGCACAGAAGGTCCCGGCGATCACGAGCAGCGACGCCGCCGCTCAGCGCCAGTCCCCGCCTCCCTCTCCCAGCCCCCCCCCCGATCCCTCCCCACCGCATTCCGATGAGGCCCCCCGCGGGGGCGCGGCGGCAGCGTCGTCTCTCAGGCCTCCAGCGCCTCCGCCGCCTCGAGCCACTGCTCCTCCAGCTCGGCGTGCGTCGCCTCAGCGGCCACGAGCTCACGGCCGAGCTCAGCCAGCTCCCCCACTCGCTTCGGATCGGCTGAGACCTCCTCCATGCGCGCGTGCAGCGCGGCGAGCGTCTGAGCCGCGCGCTCCATCTTCCGCTCGATGCGACCCAGCGCCTTGCGGGCCTCGTGACGCCTGGCCCCGCTCGAGGCGCTGCGCTCAGACATGGACTCGCCCGCTGCCCGCGTCGTCGCGGATACCGCAGCGCCCACTGAGGCTCTCGGGCCCCCCGAGGCCCCCATGGCCTCACGGCGCATCTGGAGGTACTGCTCGACCCCGCCGGGCAGGTCACGCACGCTGCCGTCCCCCAGCAGCGCGACCTGGTGGTCGGTCACCCGCTCCAGGAGGTAGCGGTCGTGGGAGACGACCACGAGGGTGCCGGGGAAGGAGTCGAGGATGTCCTCGACGGCGGCCAGGGTGTCGGTGTCCAGGTCGTTGGTGGGCTCATCGAGCAGGAGCACGTTCGGCTCGGTCATGAGCAGGCGCAGGAGCTGGAGGCGACGGCGCTCCCCGCCGCTGACCTCACCCACCCGGGTCCAGGCGCGCTGGCGGGTGAAGCCCAGGCGCTCGACGAACTGGGCCGCAGTCATCTCCTTGTCCCCGACGACGACCCGCTCCCCCACCATGGCCACGGCCTCGACGACACGCATGTCCGCGAGCGCGTCGAGCTCATGAGTGGACTGCGACAGGGTGGCCACCTGGACGGTCTTGCCGCGGACGACGCGGCCTTCGGTGGGCTCCTGAACGCCTTCGAGCAGGCGCAGCAGGGTGGTCTTGCCGGCTCCGTTGACGCCGACAATGCCGACCCGCTCGCCCGGTGCCAGCCGCCAGGTGACATGGCGCAGGACCTCCCGCTCGGCCGGGGCCCCGCCCCTGTCAGCCTCGGCGGCCCGGCCGGTGGAGGCCGGGTAGCGCACGGTGACGTCCTCGAGGTCGAGGACCTTCTTTCCCAGTCGGGCCGTGGCCATGGCGGTCAGGGCCACGATGTCGCGCGGGGGCGGCACGTCGGCGATGAGGGCCTCGGCGGCCTCGATGCGGAAGCGGGGCTTGGAGGTGCGGGCGGGGGCGCCGCGGCGCAGCCAGGCCAGCTCCTTGCGCAGGAGGTTCTCGCGCTTGACGGCGGCCACGGCGGCCTGGCGGGCGCGCTCGGCCCGGGCCAGGACGTAGGCGGCGTACCCGCCGTCGTAGGTCTCGATGCGGCCGGCTACCTGGGGGCGTCCGCCGCCGGGGTCGACGCCGGGGACGACCTCCCACACATTGGTGCAGATGGCGTCCAGGAACCAGCGGTCGTGGGTGACGGTGACCAGGGCGCCGGAGGCTCGTCCGCCGGGGCCGTTGAATCGGGCCCGCAGGTGGCGGGCGAGCCAGTCCACGCCCTCGACGTCGAGGTGGTTGGTGGGCTCATCGAGGATGACGATGTCGGCGCGGCGGGTGAGGACCGCGGCCAGGGCGACGCGACGGCGCTGGCCTCCGGAGAGGGTGTCGACGTCGGCGGACAGGTCGAGGTCGGCGATGAGCCCGGCGTGGATGTCTCGCACGGCCGGATCGGAGGCCCACTCGTGCTCAGGGGACTGGCCGTGAATGGCGGTGCGCACGGTGGCGCCCGGCGGCAGGTCGTCGGCCTGGCTGAGGACGGCCACACTCACGCCACCGGTGCGGGTGACGCGGCCGCCGTCGGGCTCGCGCCGACCGGCCAGGGCAGCCAGGAAGGTGGACTTGCCTGCGCCATTGGGGCCCAGGACTCCGACGCGGGTGCCGTCCTCCAGCCCCAGGGTGACCTCGTCCAGGAGCAGGCGGGAGCCCACTGTCAGGCGCAGGTTCTCCACGCCGAGCAGGTGCGCCATCAGCCCACCACCCGGGCGCCGGCCACGGGGGCGTCGGCACGCAGGACGCCGGCGACCAGACCCGAGGCCTTCAGTGCGCGCGAGACGCACTGGGCGCTGCCGGGGTCCTCGACCAGGGCGGCGATGGTGGGGCCGGAACCGGAGACGATGGCGCGCAGGGCCCCGGCCTCCTCGGCCACGGCGATGACCTGGGCCAGCTCGGGGCGCAGGTCGAGGGCGGCGGCCTGGAGGTCGTTGTGGAGGGAGCCCGCCAGACCGCGGGCGTCGCCGGCGCGCAGGGCCGCGGTGAGGGCCTCGGGCACGTCGCGCACGGCGGGTTCTCCGGAACCGGCCAGCTCGTCGAAGCGCTGGAAGACCGCCGGCGTGGACAGGCCCTCATCGGCCAGGGCGAAGACCCAGTGGTAGGAACCTCGGGTCATGATCGGGGTGACGAGGTCGCCGCGGCCGCTCCCGACGGCGGTGGCCCCGGTCAGGGGGAAGGGGACGTCGGCCCCGAGGCGGGCGGCCAGGGCGGAGAGCTCGGGCAGGGACAGGCCCGTGCCCCACAGGGCGTTGCACGCCACGAGGGCGGCGGCGGCGTCGGCGGATCCTCCGGCCATTCCACCGGCGACGGGGACGCGCTTGCGCAGCAGGAGGTCGACGCCCTCGCTGATGCCGGTGGTCTCCGCCAGGAGCGTGGCGGCCCGCACGGCCAGGTTGGACTCGTCTACGGGGACGTCGGCGTCGGGCTCCTCGAGAGTGAGCGTGACGGTGCCGTGGTCCTGGGCGGACTGTCGGCGGGCGGTGACGGTCTCGATGAGGCGGACCGCCTGGAAGACCGTTGTGAGCGGATGATAGCCGTCAGCGCCGGGGGCGCCGACGGACAGGAAGAGGTTGACCTTGCCCGGGGCCTCGACGCGCACCGAGCTGGCCGAGCCGCTGCGGGGCGGCGCAGAGGACTCGCGCGGACCGGTGGGATCGTCGGGAACGGCACGCAGATGGCTCATGACTGCTCCTGTGAGGTGGGAGGCGTTGGCGCAGCGGTCTCATCGGCGGCGACGGGCTGCAGCACCTCGGCCAGGGCGGCGAAGGCGGTGATGTCGAGGGTCTCGCCGCGCCGCGTCGGGTCGATGCCGGCGGCGCGCAGGGCGCTCTCGGCGGCGTCGGCCCCTCCGGCGAGCTTGGCCAGGGCCTTGCGCAGGGTCTTGCGGCGCTGGGCGAAGGCGGCGTCGACCACGGCGAAGACCTGCTCACGGGTGGCGCGCGTGGCGGGAGGACGACGGCGTACGAGCTCGACGAGGGCGGAGTCCACGTTGGGCACGGGCCAGAAGACGTGTCGGGAGATGGTCAGCGTGCGACGGGCCGCGGCGTACCAGGCGGCCTTGACGCTGGGGACCCCGTAGGTCCGCGAGCCGGGTTCGGCGGCGAGGCGGTCGGCGACCTCCGCCTGGACCATGACGGTGACGCTCTCCAGGCTGGGCAGGGCCTCCAGCGCGGTGAGCAGGACGGGGACGGCCACGTTGTACGGAAGGTTCGCCACGAGGCGGGTGGGAGGGTGCCCGGCCTCGCCCAGCGACTGCGGACCGGTGATGCTCAGCGCATCGGCCTCGATGAGGCTGAGGCGGCCGGCGGCCTGCGGCATGCGGTCGGCGACGGTGACGGGCAGGGCCCGGGCCAGGACGGGGTCGATCTCGACGGCGATGACGCGCGCGCCGGTCTCCAGGAGGGCCAGGGTCAGGGAACCCAGTCCCGGTCCGATCTCCAGGATCGTGTCGTCGGGGCGCACGCCCGCGCTTCTGACGATGCGGCGCACGGTGCCGGCGTCGTGGACGAAGTTCTGTCCCAGCGTCTTGGTGGGGCGGATGCCCAGTGCCTGGGACAGGCCGCGGACCTCGGTGGGGCCCAGGAGGCCGGCGGCCCGGGAGCCCGAGGAGCCGCTGTGATCCTGGGGATCGCGAGGGTCCGGGCAGGCGGCATCGGCGGAGGTCTCAGAGGTGGCCTCACAGGCTCCTGCAGGGTTGTGCCCGTCGGCGCGGGTGGCTCCTGCCGGGGGTACCTGTGAATCGGGGGCCGGCAACGTCATGGGGACACAGTAACCGGCGCCCACCTTTTGTCACTGTGAGATATCTGGGAACATGCCGCATGCTCTCTGCATGATCGGGTTCCGGAGCGTGCGTGCCCTCCGTGGAGACTTCGGCCGCTCAGTGCAGGCCGAGCTTGTCGGCGCAGCCGGGCCACTGGCCCCAGCCGGCCTGGGCCTGAAGCTTCTTAGCCATGGCGGTCTGGGTGGCGGCGTCGGCCTCGTGGGGGTAGCCGGTTCCACCCAGGGACTGCCAGGTCTCCAGGGTGAACTGGTACATGCCGTAGAAGCCGTTGCCGGTGTTGGTCGCCGGATTACCACCGGACTCGCACTGGGCGAGCTTGGCCCACACGTCGTCGCCGGCCTCACCGCCGGTCGTGCCGGCACTGCCACCTCCGGATGCCGAACCGCCAGAACCTCCAGAACCTCCGGAGTTTCCAGAGCCGCCGGAACCCCCGGAGCTGCCAGAGCCCCCTGAACCGCCAGAGGAGTCCGACGACGCCGAGGGCGCGGGGGTCTGCTCCTGGTCCTGCTTGCTCTCCTGCTTCTTGGCGGCGCCGGTGCCGACGAGGACGACCTCATCCACCTTCTGGGTGACGACGACCTGGGCGACCGGGGTGCGGGAAACCTCCTTGCCGCCAACGGTGGTGACCTCATAGGTGGTGCGCACGACGCCGTCGACACCGGCGGTGGCCACCTTGGTCTCACCTTCGGGCAGGTCGCTGCTCTCCTGCTGGACGGTTCCGTGGGGGTCGGCGGCGTCAACCGTCTCGGTCGTCACTTTCTGAGTGTTCGGCGTGACTGAGACCCTGCTGCGACCGCCCTCAGCGTCGAGGCCATCGGCGCGCTGCTCAGCCGCATCGACACCAGAGGCCCGAGAGGGCTGCCCCACTCGCACAGCGGCATAGGCGGCCCCGGAGACCGCGACCGACAGGGCCAGAGCCGCCAGGCCGGCGCGCAGCGCGATGGCGCGCATGCCGTGCTGCTCCCGGACCGCCTCCTCCTGCGAGACCGGCGCCTGCGGCTCCTCCGGCAGGGCACGGGTGTGGGACTGGGCGAGGGGAGTCATGGGGAGACGTCCTTCCGATCGACGGCGAGTGCCACGGTAGTGGAAGCGTCGCGGCGGCGACAATAAACCGCCTCACTCCTTTGTGACATGCATCTCGCAGCAATGGCGACGGCGCCCGCCTCCCACAGGGAGACGGGCGCCGTCGACGACGTCCCGGACGGCCGGTTCGACTCAGTACCAGCCGACGGACTCGGAGTGAGCCCAGGCCGAGCAGGGGGTGCCGTAACGGCCGGAGATGTAGTTCAGACCCCAGGTGATCTGGGTGGTGGGGTTGGTGGCCCAGTCGTCGGCCACCTCGCTCATCTTGGTGCCGGGCAGCGCCTGGGGGATGCCGTACGCGCCCGAGGAGGCGTTCTCGGCCTGGTAGTTCCAGCTGGACTCACGGGTCCACAGGTTCTCCAGGCAGGAGAACTCGGAGTCCCCCCAGCCGTGGCCGGCCATCATGGACCGGGCGATGGCCTTGGCGCTCTCAGGGTCGGTCCCCGCGCCGGGGTTGGCCGCAGGCGCCGGAGTGCTGTTGCCCGAGCCCTCACCACCGCCGTCGGCCTGAGGGGCGGCCTGCCCGTCACCGGAGGACTGAGCCTGGGCGGCCTCCTGCTGGGCCTGGGCGGCCTCCTGCTGGGCCTGCTGCGCTCCGGTACCCACCAGGACGACCTCATCCACCTTCTTGGTGACGACGACCTGGGCGACCGGGGTGCGAGAGACCTCCTTGCCGTCCTGGGTGGTGACCTCATAGGTGGTGCGCACGAGCCCGTCGACGCCGGCGGTCTCGACCTTGGTCTCACCCTTGGGCAGGGCGTCGCTCTCCTTCTTCACCGTGCCGTGAACCTGCGGCTCGTCGACGGTGGTGGTGGAGGTCTGAGCGCTGGCGATCTTGCCGGAGCCCGCCTTCTCGGTGGCGGCCGCCTTGGCCTGCCCCTCGGACTCACCGCCGATCAGCCCGAAGGAACCGCCCGAGGAGGAACGCCCCTCGTCATCCCCCGCGGAGATGGCCGCGTACGCGGCACCGGAGACCGCCAGGGAGAAGGCGGCTGCGGCGCCCCCCGCCTTGAACAGCATGGGGGTCAGGGAGGTCTTGGCAGGCCCATCGGCACGACGACGGCCGTGGACGCCTGAAGCGGTCCCCTTCTTGGAGGCCAAGGAGCCAAGGCCGGCGAGTGTAGTACTCAGGGAGCTGGTCTGGGAGTGACGACCCACGATAGAACTTCCTTCGTTTGACGACTGCGTGTCACCGTAACCGATGACCCAGGGGCGTGCCAATGCGTCTGCTCACACCCTGTGAGCTTGTGATGGAACCGTGCAGAGACCGCCTGATTCCCACCTGCCACCCACCTGGGACAGTCCTGAACGAACAGTGACAACCTGGGAACCATCGTCCGGACAAAATCGGCCGCACCGGGTCTCCTGCCCCCTCTTTCCCGCTTCCCCGGATTCCGGGCGCCCACCCCCGCAGGACGTCAGGAGCCGCTATGTCCGAGCATCCCGGCGGCCCCAGGAGGCCGAAGCGATCACCAGGACCCGTAGACCGCCTCGGTGGTGGCCTGCAGACGGCAGCAGAGGTCTTCCTCACTCAGGCCCCGCTGCTCGGCCAGGAAGCGGACCGTATCGCCCAGGAGGTAGGAGGCGTTGGGGCGGCCGCGCCAGCGTTTGGGAGGGAGGTAGGGGGCGTCGGTCTCCACCAGGAGGAGTTCGTCGGGCAGGATGGCGACCGCTTCCCGCAGGGAGGTGTTGGCCGGGTAGGTGAGCGGGCCGGCGATGGAGGCGTACCAGCCGTGCTCGGCGCAAGCGGCGGCCAGCTGCGGGCCGCCTGAGAAGCAGTGGAAGACGGTGCGCCCGGGAGCGCCGTCGGCCTTGAGTACCTCCACGCAGGCGGCGTGCGCGTCACGGTCGTGGATCTGCAGGGGCAGGTCGAGGTCCTTGGCCAGGGCGATGTGCGCCCGGAAGGCCTCGCACTGAGCGGCGGCCCCCTTGTCACCAGTACGGAAGAAATCCAGGCCGCTCTCTCCGACGGCGACGACGACGTCAGCGTTCGCCCTGAGCGTCTCCTCCAGGCGGACCATGACTTGCTCGAGCGGCTCGTCGTGGCGCGCCCGGGCGCGCGGGGCGAGCCCGTCGGGCCCGGTCTCGCGCACCCCGGCGTGGAGGACGGCCTCGTTGGGATGCACGGCCAGCGCCACGCGCACCCCTGGCAGCTCTCGGGCCAGGGCCAGGCTCTCCTCCCAGGTGGTGACCTCGCAGGCGGAGGTCACCACGCGGGCCACGCCCACGGCGGCGGCGCGCTCGACCAGCTCGGCGGCGCTCAGCGGCGCCTCCGATCCGGGACCGCCGGGATCCGAGGGAACCGGCAGGTGGGTGTGGTTGTCGGTGACCGGGGCCGCCAGGGGGGCGACGGCGTCGGCCGGCGGCCAGGAGCGGTCGCGCTTCCTCGAGCCCATGCGCCCTCAGGAGCCGGTGACGTCGTCGGGCACGGAGCCGGCGTAACGGGCCAGCTCGGCCTCGATGATCGACTCGTCCAGCTTGGTGAACACCGGGGCCGGCTTGGCCACGGGGGTCCCGACGGTCACCGGGTGGCGCTCCCAGGTGGGGGCGTCCTGGTAGTCACCGGTGATGATCGGGTAGCCGGTGCGGCCGTCGAAGGCCTCGGGCAGGTGCTCGGGATCGAGCTCGTCGACCTCCTCGATGCGGGGCATCGGGGCGATCCGGCCGTTCCCGCCCAGGACCCGGTCGACGTCGTTGGCGGCGTGCGGCAGGAAGGGCGAGAGCATGAGGTTGAGGTCGGCAACCGCCTGGGCCAGCGTGTACAGGACCGTGGCCAGGCGGGCCTGCGTCTCGGGGTCCTCGCCCTTGAGCTTGAAGGGCTGGGTGTCGGCGACGTACTTATTGGCCTCACCGACCAGGCGCATCGCCTCCCCCAGGGCCGCCTTCTGGCGGTGCTGGGCGATAAGGCCGCCCACGGAGGGGAAACCGGCCTCGACGGCGTCGAGCAGGGCCCGGTCGATGTCCTGGAGCTCGGCGGGCTCGGGGATCTGCCCGAAGCGCTTGTGGATCATGGAGGCAGTGCGGTTGACGAGGTTGCCCCAGCCGGCCACGAGCTCGCCGTTGGTGCGCCGCACGAACTCCGCCCAGGTGAAGTCCGCGTCCGCGGTCTCCGGGCCGGCCGCGCAGATGAAGTAGCGCAGCGCGTCGGCCTGGTAGCGCTGGAGGAAGTCGCGCACGTAGATGACGATGCCGTGGGAGGAGGAGAACTTCTTGCCCTCCATGGTGAGGAACTCGCTGGAGACGACCTCGGTGGGCAGGTTGAGCGAGCCCAGGCGCCCGGGCTCGCCGCCGCGCTCCCCCTGGCCGTTGTAGCCCAGGAGCTCGGCCGGCCAGATCTGGGAGTGGAAGACGATGTTGTCCTTGCCCATGAAGTAGTAGGACAGGGCCTGCGGGTCGTTCCACCAGGCGCGCCAGGCCTCGGGGTCGCCGCTGCGGCGCGCCCACTCCACGGAGGCGGACAGGTAGCCGATGACGGCGTCGAACCAGACGTAGAGGCGCTTGGTGGGCTGGTCCTCCCAGCCGGGCACCGGGATGCCCCAGTCGATGTCGCGGGTCATGGCGCGCGGGCGGATGTCGCCCAGGAGGTTATGGGAGAACTTGATGACGTTGGGCCGCCAGGTGCCGGAGGCCTCGCGCTCGTCGAGCCAGGCGCCCAGGGCCTGGGCCAGGGCGGGCAGGTCCAGGAACCAGTGGGTGGTCTCCACGAACTCGGGGGTCTCGCCGTTGATCCGCGAGCGCGGGCTGATGAGGTCGGTGGGGTCGAGCTGGTTGCCGCAGGTGTCGCACTGGTCCCCGCGGGCGCCCTCGGCGCCGCAGATCGGGCAGGTGCCCTCGATGTAGCGGTCGGGCAGGGTGCGCCCGGTGGAGGGGGAGATCGCCGAACGGGTCACCTGCTGGACCATGTAGCCGTTGTCCCGCACGGTGGTGAACATGTCCTGGACCACGTGGTAGTGGTTGCCGGCGGTGGTGCGGGTGAACAGGTCGTAGGACAGGCCCAGGGCCACGAGGTCCTCGACGATGAGCCGGTTGTTGCGGTCGGCGAGCTCGCGGGCGCTGAGGCCCTCCTCGTCGGCGGCGACGAGGATCGGGGTGCCGTGCTCATCGGTGCCCGAGACCATGAGGACGTCATGACCGGCCATGCGCATGTAGCGCGAGAAGACGTCTGAGGGAACACCGAAGCCGGCGACGTGGCCGATGTGACGCGGGCCGTTGGCGTACGGCCAGGCGACTGCGGACAGGATATGGGTCATGGAGGTCAGCCTATCGGGTTCCCGGCCGCTTCAGTCCACGGCCGCGGATCCGGTCCATGGCCTGCGGGGCCGCACCGGCACCCGGTAGTCTGTCCGAGTCGTGCGGCGTCCGCTCGGTGGGTGTTCCGGCACGTTTCAGCACCTTCCGACAGGTCTCGGGGTGCGTGAGGTCTCAGCATCGCGATACTGCCGTGCACGCCGTCATGACGTGTTCCCACGCGCTTCTCACACGGACACGATGGACCAGAAAGGCCAGTTATGTCCCAGTACCCCGGCTCCCAGTACTCAGCGAACTCAGCAGGCTGGGCGGCGAACGGTTACGACCCCGCCCTGGCCGGCGGCCGGCCTCCGCAGTACTCGCCGGCCACACCGTTCCAGACGCCCCAGGCCGGCTACCCGGGCGCCGAGGGACGGCCGACGACGTCCAGGAGCCTGGCCGCCCCGACGGCGTTGGCGGCGGCCGGGCTGGCCCTCCTCCTCATCGCCATCATCGGCGGGATCGGCTCGGCGGTCACCCGCGGCCAGTTCAACGCCACTGTCACCAGCCTTCCGGACGATCAGGCCGCCACGGTGGAGCTGAACAAGGGCCGCACCTACGGGCTGTTCTACAGCACCGGCGACGACGCACCGGAGTGCTCGGTGACCTCTCCCGGTGGTGACGAGGTCGCCACGAAGTCCGGCTCGTCGTCCACGAAGGTCAAGGGAGGTCAGCTCTTCACGACCTTCTCCTCCCAGGAGTCGGGCGCCTACACCGTTGACTGCCACAGCACCGCGGGAGTCTCAGTGGGCGAGATCGTCGCCCCCTCGTCGGCGAAGGCCACGTTGCTGTCACTGTTCGGGGTTGTCGGCGCGATCATCATGGCGGTCATGGGCCTGGCGATGGGTGCCGGCGGCATGGCCTGGCGCTCCAAGCTGGCCGCCGCCGGTACGGCTCCGGCCGGGACGAGTGAAGCGTTCAGCACGATGACCGGGGCGGTCCCCGGGGCCCCGACCGTCTACACCCAGGGCGCATGGCAGTCCGACCAGCAGCCGCAGGCGGCGCCGTACGCCCAGCAGCCCCAGTACCAGCAGCCGGAACCGACCCCTTACGCGCCCTCGGCCGCTGGGGCGGGAGCCGCGCCTCAGTACTCGCAGATCGCGCCGACCGCCCAGTTCGGGTGGGCGGGTCAGCAACCGGCTCAGCAGCAGGCTCAGCCCGAGCAGCCGTCGGTATTCACTCAGCCTGTGCAGCAGGGCCAGCACAACCAGCAGGGACAGCCCGGACAGCCGGGCCCGTACCAGCAGCCCGGTGGCTGGCTGGCCCAGTAGCCCGCCTCAGGCAACGCAATGGGTGCCCTCACGACAGTCGGTGAGGGCACCCATGTTGTTCGGGGCCGCGGCCCTGGTGACCGGCGTCGACGGCCTTCAGTGGGAGGGCGCCAGCTCAATGCCGGCGGCGCTCATGTCGGCGCGGGCGGCACGTCCCAGCTCGGGGCTGACCGGCTCAGTCAGATCGGTCAGGACCCGCACCCGGTAGCCCTGCCGGGCCGCGTCCAGGGCGGTGTCCTTGACGCAGTGGGACTCGGCCAGGCCGACGACGTCGACGGCTTCGATGCCCGCGGCGCTCAGGATGTCCGCCAGGGTGCGTCCGTCCTCGTCAACACCCTCAAAACCGGAGTAGGCGGCGGCGTACTGGCCCTTCTTCACGGCGGCGTCGGCGTCCAGGCCGCTCAGGGCGGGGTGGAGCTGGGCCTCGGAGGAGTCGGCCACGCCGTGGACGGGCCAGGTGTCGATGAAGTCGGGCTCGCTGGAGAAGTGCTCACCGGGGTCGATGTGCCAGTCCTGGGTGGTGACCACCAGGTCGTAGTCCCCCCGGTGGGAGGACAGGTGGGCGGCGATGCGCTCGGCGACGGCGTTGCCCCCGGTCACCGCCAGGGCGCCTCCCTCGCAGAAGGTGGGCTGGACGTCGACGATGATGAGGGCCCGGCGAGCGCGGGCCTGGGAACCGGTGCGGTGCTCGGTGTTCATGACCCGACCATAGCGGAATCGACCGCGCCGGTGTCCCGGCCGGTTCAGTCGGCGGAATCACGCAGCTCAAGAGCCGCGCGGTAGACCTCGTTGGGGCGAAGACCGCTCTCGCCGGCCACCTGGGCCGCAGCCGCTTTGAGGCGCATGCCGGTCTCGGCCAGTGACAGGGCCTCACGTGCGGCGGCCTCGGGGCTGGCGGCGACCAGCTCGGCTCCGGCGACGACGAGCACCACCTCCCCCAGGACGCCGTCGGCCGTGGCCCGGGCCAGCTCGGCCAAAGGGGCCCGCAGCACCTCCTCATGGGTCTTGGTCAGCTCCCGGCACAGCGCCGCGGGACGATCAGCACCGAGGGCCTCGGCCATGGCGGCCAGGGAGTCGTGGACGCGGCGGGGCGACTCCAGGAAGATTATGGTGCGCTCCTGGGTGGCCAGGGACTCCAGGGCACGACGCCGCTCCCCCGGTTTACGCGGCAGGAACCCCTCGAAGCAGAACCGGTCGGAGGCCAGCCCGGACAGGGCCAGAGCGGTCAGTACCGCAGAGGGGCCCGGTGCGACGGTGACGGGCACCTGCTCGCGGACCGCGGCCTGCACGAGCCGGTACCCGGGGTCGGAGACCGATGGCATACCGGCGTCGGAGACGACCAGGACGCGCAGGCCGCTGCGGGCCGCCTCGAGCAGCTCAGGGGCGCGCTCGCGCTCATTGTGCTCGTGGAAGGCGATGACGCGCCCAGGGGACTCGACGTCGAGGCGCTGGGCCAGGGCCCGCAGCCGGCGGGTGTCCTCGGCGGCGATGAGGTCGGCCTGCTCCAGGGCGCAGCGCAGGCGTCGGGAGGCGTCGGAGACGTTGCCGATCGGGGTGGCGGCCAGGGTGATCGTCCCACCACGCAGGTCCGGGCTGTGGGCGGCGGGAGCAGCGACACCGTCGTCGGCAGTGGACTCGACCTGGCCGCCCGGGCCGGGTTGGTCATCGTGGCTGTCTCCGCCAATCGCGGCTTCTGGGGACGGGCTGCTCTCAATCATAGGGACACAGTATGTCGGTGCGCTCTCGGTGAGGCTGCCGCCTAGACTCGGGGTGTGACGACTCCGAGCGCGCTGTCCCCTGAACAGTCCCCCGAGCAGTCCCGTGACGGTTCCTCCGGCCCGGACGTGGAGCAGGAACGAGCACAGGAACCCACCCCGAGGCGGGATGAGGCCACGGACCCCGCACCGGCCGAGCCCGCCGTCGCCGAGCGCACCGAGGCCGAGCTGCGCACCCTGCTCGGGCTGGGGCCGGTGGATGACATGATGCCCCGCGCCGTGAGGGTCCGCGGTTGGGTCGTCACCGGCGTCGTCGGCGTCATCGCGGCGCTGCTGCGCCTCATCGGGCTGAACCACCCCAAGACGCTCATGTTCGATGAGATCTACTATGTCAAGGACGCCTATTCCCTGTGGCGCCTGGGCTATGAGGGGAGCTGGGCGCACAACTCCGATGCGGCCTTCGCCGCCGGGGACTTCTCCGGACTGTCCGACGAGGCGGCCTACGTCGTCCACCCCCAGCTGGGCAAGTGGCTCATCGGCGCCGGCATGGAGGTCTTCGGGCCGGAGTCGCCCTTCGGCTGGCGGATCATGCCGGCCATCGCCGGGATCCTCACGGTGATGCTGCTGGCGCGTCTGACGATGCGCCTGACCCGCTCGCCGCTGCTGGCGGGCCTGGCCGGGCTGCTCCTGGCGATCGACGGCGTGGCCCTGACCGAGTCCCGCATCGGGCTGCTGGACGTGTTCATCGGTTTCTTCGCCACCGTGACCCTGTACTGCCTGGTCCGTGACCGGGAGTGGTCGCGGGCGAGGCTGGCCCGCAAGATGGCGGGGACGAGCCCCGGGGCGAGGGCCCCGCACGCCACGATCCGCCCCTGGCTGCTGGCGGCCGGCATCGCGCTGGGTCTGACCTGCTCCATCAAGTGGTCGGGGCTCTACCTGGTGGCGGCCTCCGGCATCGTCGTCGTCATCTGGGACACTCTGGCGCTACGGCGGGTGAGGGCACGGGCCTGGTTCCTGGAGGGCACGGTCGCCCAGGGCGTGAGTGACTTCCTTCAGACGATTCCGGTGGTGGTCGCGGTCTACGTCGGCTGCTGGTGGTCCTGGTTCACCCACCCCAGCGCCTACATGCACGGCTGGACACTGGCGGAGCCCAATGCGCGCAGCCAGATCCCCGCGCCATGGCTGTCCGGGTACGTCAGCGACTCGGTGTTCCAGAACATCAACGACTTCATCGCCTACCACCAGAGGATGTACACGTTCCACGTGGGCCTGGCCGAGCCGCACACGTACCAGTCGAAGCCCTCCGGCTGGCTGCTGCAGACCCGGCCGACCTCCTTCTTCTGGCAGGACAAGGCTCAGGTACCGCAGACCTGCTGGGGTGGGGACTGCATTCAGGCGATCACCTCGATCGGGAACATCGTCATCTGGTGGTCGGCCGTCGTGGCACTGGCGGCCGTGGTCATCATCGGGGTGAAGAACCGCGACTGGCGGGTCTGGGTGCCTCTCATCGGCTACCTGGGCCTGTACGTGCCGTGGTTCCAGTACCGGGACCGCACCATCTTCACCTTCTACACAGTGGCCTTCGTGCCCTGCGTCGTCCTCGTCCTCGTGCTGGCGCTGGGCATGAGCTCCGGGCTGCTGCCACCACTGCCGGGCTCGCGAAGCGCCCAGGCTCAGATGGAGGCCCTCAGAAGGGGGCAGATCGGCCCGGGTATCCGGCCGTGGCGGGGCGTGGGGGCCAGATTCCTGGGTTTCGGTCCGCAGTTCGGGCGCACACCCGTGTGGACACCCCCGGTGGTGGAGACCGATCCCGGCATGTACCGCATCAGCACGGCCGTAGCCGATGCCGACGACGCTCTCTCCGGTACCGGTCCTCGGACCGATACGGCGCAGCAGCAGGCCTACGCCGAGCTGACCGGCTACCCGGCCCCGTCGACGTCGTCGGAGGGCACCGCCACGCCGGAGCCCTCCGACGACGGAGCGCCGCAACCAGCCGGTCGGCGCAGGCCGTGGTCCTCCCTATCGAACTGGACGATGGCGCCCACCTGGCAGATCCGCACCGAGGGCATCTCCCTCATCATCGTGGTCACGCTCCTGGCCTGCGCGGCGGCGGCCTTCTGGTGGCCGATCTGGACCGGGCAGACGGTCTCACGCTCCTTCTGGCTCTACCACATGTTCTTGTCGTCCTGGGTCTGAGTCCCCTCAGGCCGAGGCGATGACGGTGACGTGCTGCTCGCCGCCGGGGTGCTCCAGCTCGTCGACGACGGCGAGCGCCAGGTCCTCGGGGCTGATGCGGGATGCTCCGTGGGCGTCCCGCAGAAGCGTGGTGGTTCCGCGGCGGTAGGCGCCGGTGACATCTCCCGGGCCGAAGATCGCCGGCGGGCTGAGGTAGACCCAGCCCTCGTAGCTGTGCGCCTGGCAGGCCCGGAACTGATCGAGGCTCGCCTGGGCCACGTCTCTCCAGGCCGGCGGCACAATGGTGGGGTCGTCGATGGCGAGGGTGCTGGGATCTGTGGGCGAGCTCAGCGGAGCTGCGCCCCCGATGATGAGCAGAGGCGTTCGGCTCCTGGAGGCGGCGTCCAGGACGGCCGTTGTCAGTCGGACCAGGTCGCTCTCGTGACCCGCGGGCGGGCGGAGTGCGACGACGGCGGCATCACTGTCTTCCAGGAGGCCGGCCACGCCCTCGACGTCGGTGACGTCCAACAGGCAGGAGGTGAGGTGGGCGCCGCCCTGATGGCGTCGCCGCCGGGAGACGGCGGTCACCTCGTGACCGCGGCGCAGTGCCTCGTTGACGACGGCTGTCCCGGCCATGCCGGTTGCGCCTAGGACAGTGATTCTCATGAGGGGTCCTTTCGAGAGGAGGATCGGAAAGAGGGCGGGGCCAGCTGGCCCGCGCTCATCGCGCTCAGAGCGAGAGCGAATCCCAGGAGCTGGATGGCTGTGAGCACCTCGCCGGCGATGACGCTCCCGAGGAGTGCCGCGGTCAGCGGTGAGAGCAGCCCCAGTAGCGTCGTCGGCGTGACCGGCAGCCGTCGGATGCCCTCGAACCACAGGACGTAGGCGGCCAGCCCTCCCACGAGCCCGAGCCAGGCGTATCCGGCCGCGGCCGCCGCATCGATTCCGGTTGGGATGCCGTCGATGAGGAGGGCGGGCGCGATGAGCAGGAGGCCGGCTCCGGTGAGCTGCCAGCCGGCCAGGCCGAGGGCGCTGACGCCGTCGGGCCTGCCCCACCGTTTGGTGAAGACGACTCCCAGGCCCATCGAGACAGCCCCTCCCAGGCCGGCCGCCACCCCGAGGGCGTCGAGCTGCGCCTGCGGCCCCAGGACGACGAGGGCGATACCGACAACGCCGAGCGCGCCCCACATCAGCCTCCATGCCGACAGGCGCTCATGGAGCACGGCGACGGCGAGGCCGGCGACGATGATCGGCTGCGCGGCCCCGAGTGTCGCGGCCACGCCTCCGGGCAAACGTTGTGCGGCGACGAAGAGGAGAGGGAAGAAGCACGTCATGTTGAGGGCCCCGAGGACGAGGCTCTTCCACCACCACGTTCCGCGCGGCAGCTGCCGGGAGGCGAGGAGGGCGAGGATGCCTGCAGGGAGTGTCCGCATCAGTGCCGCGAAGACCGGATGCCCCGAGGGAAGGGCGCGGGTGGTGACGATGTATGTCGTCCCCCAGACCGCCGGCGCCAGGGCCGTCAGAGCGATCCAGGCGATTCTCGGCCGGCCGCATGACAGGGCGCCGTCGGGTGTGGCCGACCGGGAGTCGCACCTGGCGTTCGAGGGTTCGGCATGAGTCGTCATGCGTCCACCCTGAGGGGTGAGCATCGATCCGTCGATGACATAGATGTGATGACAGCGATGCTCGTTTAAGATTGATGGGTGGAACTGCAGCAGTTGAGATACGCCGTGGCCATCGCTGAGGAGCAGAGCTTCACGCGCGCGGCTGAGCGGTGCTTCGTGGTGCAGTCGGCCTTGAGCCGGCAGATCAAGTCGCTGGAGAGCGAGCTCGGGGTGAGGCTGTTCGCGCGTACGAGCCGCAAGGTGGAGGTGACGCCCGCCGGGGAGGCGTTCATGAAGCAGGCTCGGTTGTGCCTGCAGGCGGCTGAGCGGGCGAAGGTCTCGGCCGCGGCCGCTCACGGCGAGATCAGAGGGTCGCTGAGCATCGGGGTGATCCCGACCGTCAGCGCAGTGGATGTTGCGGCCGTCCTGGGGACATTCCGTCGCAGCTATCCCGAGGTCGGCGTGCACGTGCGCACCGGCGGCAGTGATGACTTCCTCCGTCGTATTGCGGCAGGGGAGCTGGACGTGGGGTTCCTCGGCCTGGCGGAAGGCGTGGCGCCGCGGGGCGTGCAGACGCGAGAACTCTCACGGGAGCGCCTGGTGGCGGTACTGCCGGAGGGGCACCGACTGGCGGGCCGGCGCCGGCTCCGCCTTGAGGACCTGGCAGACGAGCCGTTCGTGGATTTTCCGGAAGGGTCGTCGGGACGTGAGCAGTCCGATCTGGCCTTTGACGGGGCCGGGCTCCGCCGTGAGGTGAGCTTCGAGGTGAACACGGCCGACCTACTCACTGGATTGGTGCGTCAGGGGCTGGGGGCGGCTCTTACTGCTCCCAGTGTGGCCTACGACGCACCTGGCTGCGTGTGCATCCCCGTCAGCGACGGTCCGGTCCGGGTGGAGTACCTGGCTTGGGACTCCTTCAACCCCAGCCCGGCGGCACAGGCCTTCGTTGATTCCGTAGGATGAGATCAGGACGTTGCGTAGGTGAATTGCTGCTCTCTGCGATCGACGCCGGATGAGTGCCACCGAGAACGCAGTTCAGCCCCCGAACTCCACGTGGAGCCGGGGGCTGAACTGGTGGTTTGTGCTCGGTGGTGTCCTACTCTCCCGCACCCTGGCGGGTGCAGTACCATCGGCGCTGTCAGGCTTAGCTTCCGGGTTCGGGATGGGTGCCGGGCGTTTCCCTGTCGCTGTGACCACCGAGACGACTGGTTAGGCAGTGCGTCAGTGTGTTCCTGTGATTGTGTTGTCGGGTCGCCCCGTTAAACCACGCACGCACGAGCACGCTGTGTTTGTGTGTGTGGTTGGTGGTTGGGTTGGGTGTGGACCGTATAGTGGACGCTTCGCTCTTACTCTCACCGCCCCCCGGGTGTGGGGGTGTTGTTGTTTGTGTTGGCCTATTAGTACCAGTCAGCTCTGCAGACCGTTGCCGGTCTTCCACTCCTGGCCTATCAACCCAGTAGTCTGCTGGGGGCCTACCAGGACACCGAGGTGCC